>NZ_CANNEZ010000003.1:300000-498435 GCF_947503795.1 uncultured Jannaschia sp.
CCCGAAGGCGCGTCCGTCGCAGAGGTCGCGCGCGCGTGCGATCTGGGCGCAGAGGTCGTCCGGATCGGGAAAGCTGGCCGCCGTGATGAAGCCGATGATCCCGGCATGGGCGCAGGCGGCGACGTAGTCCGCGTCCGAGAGCCACATCAGCCCGCCCGCGACAATCGGCAGGCGGGTCCCGAAGGCGCGGGTGACGGGGGTGTCGAACACAGGGTCGGTCATCGCGCGGACCGGAAATCCGGGCGGCGCCGTTCGAGGAAGGCGGCGATGCCCTCGGCCGCCTCGGGGGCGGCGACGGCGGCGGCCATGGCATCGCGTTCGGCATCGAGCTGGACGCGGGGATCGTCGGTGTAGGCGGTGGCGACCAGCCGCTTGATCCGGGTCTGCGCAGCGATGGGGCCGTCGGCGAGCCGGTCGGCCAGCGCGTGGGCCGCGGCCAGTGCGTCGCCCGGCGCGCAGAGGTCGCCGATCGCGCCCAGCTCGTGCAGCCGTTCGACCGCAACCGCCTCGCCGGTCAGCGCCATGCGCATCAGCATCGGACGGGGCAGGCAGGTGGCGAGGTTCGCCGTCAGCCCGCCATCGGGCACCAGCCCCGCCTTGACGTAGGCCGCCGAGACCGTGGCCCCGCGCGCCGCCACGATCATGTCGCAAGCGAAGGCGATCGACGCGCCCGCGCCCGCGGCCCCGCCTTCGATGGCGGCCATGACCGGAACGGGACAGGCCATCACGCCGCGAATCAGGTCATGCAGCGCCTCGATCCGGGCGACGCGCTCGGGTTCGGGCAGCTCGCGGCGGGTCGCGATCTGCGCGAGGTCGCCCCCCGCGCAGAAATAGCCACCCTCGCCATGCAGGATCAGCGCCGCGAGGCCGCCGCGTTCGGCCCGGTCGAGCGCCTCGGCCAACACGGCGTAATACTCGGGCGAGAGGGCGTTTCGCTTGGCGCTGTTGGCGTTCACCACCACGAGGCGGTCGCCGTGATCGTCGATCCGCGCGATCATGCCAGCCGCTCCGGCGGGACGCGCTTGAAGACGCCGGTGGCGGTCGCGATCAGGCGGTCGGGGGTCCGCAACTCGCCCGCCACGAAGATCAGTGAACGTCCCCCGCCGGTAACCCGGCCCGTGGCTTCGAGATGGTCGCCCGCATGGGCCGGGGCGTGGAAGTTCAGTGTCATGGACACCGTCAGGAAGGGCGCGGTGCCGGTGGCGTCCACCGTCAGGCTGGCGGTCGCGCCCAGCGCGTTGTCCAGCACCGCCGCCGCGATCCCGCCATGCAGCGCGCCGTGGCGGTTGGTGTGGTCTTCCGTCAGCTCCAACCGGCAGCGTGCGGAGGCCGGGTCGGAGACGTCGAGCACGTAGCCGAGCAGGCGCTGGGTGCCGGTCTCGTCCCGGATCACTCCGGTCATGTCAGGCCGCCGTCAGCGCGATGAAGCGCTGCATGTGATGCATCGCGTCACCGAAGCGGTGCTCGACCATCGAAAGCCGCTTGGCGAGGTGCCCGAGATCGTATTCCTGCGTCATCCCGATCCCGCCATGCATCTGGATCGCCTCCTCGACGACCAGCCGCGCGACCTCCGAGACGAGGTTCTTTGTCGCGGCGACGTGGCGGTCGCGATCGGGCCCGTCGACATTCCCGGCAAGGTTGATGACGGCGGAGCGCGCCTGTTCGATCTCGATCAGCAGGTCGGCCATGCGGTGTTGCAGGACCTGGAACGTGCCGATGGGGCGGCCGAACTGCTTGCGGGTCCGGAGGTAGTCGGTGGTCAGTGCACGGATCGCCTCCATCAGCCCCAAGGCCTCGGCGCATTGGGCCAGCACCGCCCGCGCGAGGGCCGCCTGGATCATGTCGCTCGCGTCGTCGGCCAACCGCGAGGCGGGGGCGCCGTCGAGCGTCACCTCCGCTGCCATGCCCCCGCCGACCAGCGGGTAGGCCCGAAGGTCCAGTGTGGACGGCGCCACCTCGTAAAGGCCGATCCGGTCGTCGTCGCGCGCTGTTACCAGCACGCGATCCGCGGCGGGCGCGTTGACGACGACTGCCTTTCGCCCGTCCAACCGCCAGCGGTCGCCATCCGGGGTGGCCTTGGCCGCGACACGCATCGGGTCGTAGCGCCCGCCGGGTTCACCGATGGCCACGGCGATCTGAGCCGTGCCGTCGATCACGCCGTCGATCTCCGCGCCGCAGGCCGCAAGCAGCGCACCCCCGAGGATACCGGTGTCGAGTAGCGGATCGACCGCGCCTGCGCGGCCCATCTCCTCGAAGACCAGCGCGATGTCGAAGCCGGTCCCGCCGAAGCCGCCGACCTCTTCAGGGAAGAGGGCGCCGATCACGCCCATCTCGGCCAGCCCCGACCAGATGCGCGGGGCGAAGCCGCCGGGCGCGTTCGCCGCCTCGGCCCGGCCCGTTGCGTCGTAGGCATCCGCCAGATACCGCCGCAGACCGTCCTGCAGCATCCGGCCTTCGTCGCTCAGCTCGAAATTCATGTCAGAGCTCCAGCATGGTCTTGGCGATGATCGACCGCTGGATCTCGTTGGACCCGCCGTAGATCGAAAGCTTGCGGTTGTTGAGATACTGTCCGGTCGCCCGCGTGGCATGGTCGGGACCGATGGGGCCTTCGTTGTCGCCCTCGACCGCCTCGGACTGGAAGGGCAGCGCGTAGGGCCCGACGGCGAGCTTGGTCAGGGCGTTGATCTCCTGCCGGATGACGGTGCCCTTGATCTTGAGCATCGAGGATTCAGCGCCCGGCGCCTGTCCCGCGGCGGCGGCCGAGACAACGCGCAGGTTGGTCGTCGCCATCGCCATCAGGTCGATCTCGACCCGTGCCACGCGGGCGGCGAAATGGGGGTTCGCGGCCAGCGGCGCATCGCCGTCCATCTCGGCGGCCGCGATCCGCTTGAGGCTGTCGAGACCCGCATTGGCGAAGCCGACGCCCGCGATATTCGTCCGCTCGTGGGTCAGGAGGTACTTGGCATAGGTCCAGCCCTTGTTCTCTTCGCCCACGAGGTTGGTGACGGGCACGCGGACATCGGTGAACCAGACTTCGTTCACCTCGGCGCTGCCGTCGATCAGGACGATGGGCCGGACCTCGACGCCGGGCGTTGTCATGTCGATCAACAGGAAGCTGATCCCCTCCTGCGGCTTGCCCTCCTTCGAGGTCCGCACGAGGCAGAAGATGTGGTCTGCATACTGCCCCAGCGTGGTCCAGGTCTTCTGGCCGTTGACGACGTAGTGGTCGCCGTCGCGCATCGCTTCGCAGCGCAGGCTTGCCAGATCGGAGCCGGCGCCGGGCTCGGAGTAGCCCTGGCACCACCAGTCGGTGCCGTCGAGGATGCGCGGCAGGTAATGCGCCTGCTGCGCCGGCGAGCCGAATTTCTGCAGCACCGGCCCCAGCATCGCGATGCCGAAGGGCACGATCCGGGGCGCGCCGCGCGCGGTCGTCTCGTCCTCGAAGATATGGCGCTGTACGGCGTCCCATCCCGCGCCGCCGTGCTCGGCGGGCCAGTTCCCCGCGAGCCAGCCCTTCGCGTTCAGTATGGCGTGCCATTCCTCGTGATCGGCCTTGGTCAGCGCGCGCCCCGCCCGGCCTCGGTCGGTCAGGCGATCGGGCAGTTCGGCGTCGAGGAACGCGCGCACCTCGTCGCGGAAGGCGCGCTGGTCTTCGGTGTAGTCGAGGTTCATGTCGCGTCTCCGGGATAGATTTCGAAGAGGCCCGCCGCCCCCTGGCCGCCGCCGATGCACATGGTGACGACGCCCCATTTCGCGCCGCGCCGTCGCCCCTCATGCAACAGATGCATCGCCATCCGCGCCCCGGTCATGCCGAACGGGTGGCCGACCGAGATCGAGCCGCCGTCCACGTTCATCCGGTCGTCGTCGATCCCGAGCCGGTCGCGGCAATAGATCGCTTGGGAAGCGAAGGCCTCATTGAGCTCCCAGAGGTCGATGTCGTCCACCGTAAGGCCGTGGCGTTCGAGGAGGCGGGGCACCGCGAAGACCGGGCCGATGCCCATCTCGTCGGGCGCGCAGCCCGCGACGGCGAAGCCCCGGAACGCGCCCAGCGGCGTCAGTCCTTCGCGCGTCGCGGCGGCCTCGCTCGTCATCACCAGCGCCGCCGCGCCGTCCGAGAGTTGGGACGCGTTGCCCGCCGTGACGAATTGGTCGGGACCGCGCACGGGGTCGAGCCCGGCCAGCCCTTCCCGCGTCGTCGCGGGCCGGTTGCATTCATCGCGTGACACCGTGACCTCGCGCAGGGCGGTCTCGCCGGTGTCGCGGTCCTTCACCTCCATCGTCGCGGTGATCGGCGCGATCTCGGCGTCGAAGCGTCCGGCCTCTTGTGCTGCCGCGGTGCGCTGCTGGCTCGCCAGCGCCAGCGCGTCCTGATCGGCACGGGACACGCCGTAGCGCGCGGCGACGATATCCGCCGTTTCGATCATCGACAGGTAGAGGTCGGGGCGATGCGCCTCGATCCATGCCTCGCGCGAATGGCGGGGCGGCGGCAGGTTGAGGCTGATGCTCTCCAGCCCGCCGACCAGGACGGCCTCGGCACCCTCGGCCGCGATCATGTGGCCCCCCTGTGCGATCGCCTGCAGGCCGCTGGCGCAGAAGCGATTGACTGTGGCCCCCGCGATGCCGTCCGGCAGGCCCGCGCGCAGCACGATCTGGCGGGCGATGTTGCCGCCTGTCGCGTGCTCGGGATAGCCGCAGCCCCAGATGCTGTCCTCGACCAGGTTCGGGTCGAGCCCCGCGCGCGTGACGGCGGCGGCGGCGACATGCCCGCCGAGTGTCGCCCCGTGGGTCGCGTTGAACGACCCGCGCCCGGCCTTGCCGATGGGCGTGCGGGCCGTCGAGACAATGACGGCATCGGTCATATGGCGTCCTTCTTGTTGAGATCCGCGAACGCCCCGCCGCTTTCGGCCAACCGGCGCAGGAGCGGTGCGACCTGCCACGCATGGGGGTCGTGTTCGGCGAAGCGTTCGATATCGGTGACGATGCGCCCGAGGCCATGCTGGTCGGCCCAGTGCATCGGCCCGCCCCGCCAGCGCGGGAAGCCGTAGCCGTGGAGCAGCACCGCGTCGACATCGAGCGGGCGCGCGGCGATGCCCTCCTCGACGACCCGCGCCGCCTCGTTGACCATCGCGGCCATGTAGCGGGCGACGATCTCCGCGTCATCGAAGTCCCGCGGCGTCAGCCCGAGGTCGCGGCGCGTGGCCTCGACGATCTCGGTGACGTCCGGGTCCTCGGCCCCGCGCCTGTCGTCCGCGTAATCGTAGTAGCCCTTGCCGGTTTTCCGCCCCAGCCGACCCGCGTGGTAGAGCCGGTCGGCGAAGACCGGGCGGCGGTCGTGGGGGCCGGCCTCGGGGGCCTTCCGCTCGCGGGTCGCGAATCCGATATCGAGCCCGGCGAGATCAGAGACCTGGTAAGGTCCCATCGGGAAGCCGAAGCCCCGGATCGCGCGATCCACCTCGTAGGGATGCGCCCCGTCGAGCACCATATCGTCGGCGGCGCGGCGATAGGCCGAAAGGATACGGTTGCCGATGAAGCCGTCGCAGACGCCTGCCCGCACACCGATCTTGCCCAGCCGCCTGGCCAGCGCGAAGGCCGTGGAGGTGACGTCGGGGGCGGTGCTGTCCGGCACGACGATCTCGAGCAGTTTCATGACATGGGCTGGCGAGAAGAAATGCAGGCCGATCACGTCGGCGGGCCGGCTGGTCGCGGCGGCGATCTCTGCCACGTCGAGATAGGAGGTGTTGGTCGCGAGGATCGCACCGGGACGCAGGACGGCGTCGAGCGCGGCGAAGACCTCGCGCTTGACGGCCATGTCTTCGAACACCGCCTCGATCGCGAGGTCGGCGTCGGATAACGCGCCATAGTCGGTCGCGGTGCGGAAGGGCGGATCGGCGCGGGCCTCGGGGGCGAGCTTGCCGCGCTTGACGGCCGCATCGAGATTGGCGCCGACGGTTGCGGCGGCCCGGTTGGCGCTGTCCGCGTCCCGCTCGACCAGCGTGACGTCGAGCCCGGCGAGGAGTGCCGACGTCGCGATGCCCGCGCCCATCGTGCCGCCGCCGATGACGCCGATCCGGGCGATGTCGCGCGGCGTCGCGTCCAGCCCCGGCACCTTCGAGACGGCGCGATCGGTGAAGAACGCGTGGATCAGGCCCGCGCGCTGGGGGGTTTCGACCAGCTCGAGGAACAGGCGCCGCTCCTCGGCCAGACCGGCCTCGAAATCGCCGCCTGTCGCGGCCATGATTGCGTCGATGGCGGTCACCGGCGCGACCTGTCCCACCGTACGCGCGGCCGTGCGGTCGCGGAGGTCCGAAAGGTCGCCCGTGGGCACAGCACGGTCGCGGGTCCGGCGCGGGGGGTCGCCACGCAGCTCGTCGGCGAAGCGCCGTGCGGCGTCGCGCAGGTCTCCCTCGCCCACCCGGTCGATCAGGCCCATCTCGCATGCCGTCTCGGGGTCGACAGGCTTGCCGCTGGCGATCATCTCGCCCGCCGCCTCGAGCCCGATCAGGCGCGGGGTCCGCTGGGTGCCGCCCGCGCCCGGCAGGATGCCCAGCGTCACCTCGGGCAGGCCCAGTACGGTGCCCGGCATCGCCAGCCGCCAGTGGCAGCCGAGCGCGACCTCCAGCCCGCCGCCCAATGCCGCCCCGTGGATCGCGGCGAGGACAGGCTTCGGGCTGGCCTCGATCGCGCTCACCACCTCCGGCAGCGACGGCGCCTGCACGGGCTTGCCGAATTCAGTGATGTCCGCTCCGCCCAGGAACAGGCGTCCGCCGCCCATCACGACCGCGACCTCTGCGTCGCCATCGGCGCCGAAGCGCGCGATAGCGTCGTGGAGACCGGCGCGCACGGCATGGCCCAGCGCATTGACCGGCGGGTTGGCGACGGTGATCCATGCGATGCCGTCGTCGAGGTCGTAGGTCACGGGCGTCGTCATGCGGGCCTCCGGGTGTCGATATCCGCCGCCTCGGGGATCGGGGCGGGGGCGGGCGGCTGGCCCATGATGCGCTCCAACTCGCGGACGGTGTCGCGTAGCGCCGGGCCGACGCGGCCCTCCATCGCCTCGACCGGGAGCATCTCGGGCAGTGCGCCGCAGGTGAAGACCACAGGCTCGCCCAAGTCGCGGGGATGGAACGGCACCGCGACGGCATGGATATTGGCCGCGAAGTACTCAGCCGGGTCCGCGATGACATAGCCCTGCGCCAGAAGCTGTCCCGCCGCGTCCCGGCGGATCGTCCCGGCACGCGCGGGCGTCAGGCCACGCGCGCCATCGGCTTCGGTCACGACGTCGCCGAAGGTCTCGGCGGGCAGCGTGCCCAGAAGCGCGTGCCCCGAGGAGGAGCCGTTGAGCGGCGGCCGCGCCCCGACCTCGAGCCAGAGCGACGCGATCCCCTTTGGCCGCCACGTCCGCACGATCAGCATGTGCCCGCCGTCACGCACGAGGAGCAGTGACATCGTGCCTGTCTCGTCGGCCAGCCGCTGCATCAGGGGGGCGGCGATCTCGACGAAGCTGATCGAGGCGGCGGCGAGGTTTCCCAGCACCAGGAGCGCCGGGCCGGGCCGGTAGCGGTCGTGGCGGCGCGTGTGGGTCAGGTAGCCCAGCGATTGCAGCGTGAAGGTCAGCCGCGAGACGGTCGATTTCGGCAGGCCCGTCCGTTCGGCGATCTCGGCATTGCCCAGGCCATCGTCGCCTGCCCGAAAGGCGCGCAGGACGGACAATCCGCGGGCGAGTGTCGTGGCGAAGCGGCGGTCGTCCATCAGAGGCCTCCGGGGATCAAGAGCGAGATGATCGGAAAGGCCATGATGAGGATCAGGACGATGACGTCCACCGTCAGGAAGCGCAGGATGCCCGCGAAGATGCGGTCGAGCGGCACCTCTTTTCCGACCACGTTGGCGATGACGAAGACGTTCAGGCCGACGGGCGGGGTGATGAGCCCGATCTCGAGCAGCTTGATGACCACGACGCCGAACCAGATCAGGTCGAAGCCGTAGGTCTCGACCAGCGGGATCATCAGGGGCAGCGTCAGGACCATGATCCCGATCGGGTCGAGGAACATGCCCAGCAAAAGGTAGATCGCGGCGATGGCGATCAGAAGGACAAGGGGCGAGAACTCGGCCGCTGTGACCGCGCCGACGATATCGGGGGCGACGCCTGTCAGGGCGATGAAGGCGACGAAGATCTTGGCGGCGGCGGCGATGAGGAAGATGCTCGCCGTCTGGATCGCCGTCTCGCGGAGCGCCTCCCAGAGTGCGGCGAAGGTCAGCTTGCGCTGGGCGAATCCGATGAGGACGGCCATCGTGACGCAGACGGCCGCGGCCTCGGTCGCGGTGAAGATGCCCCCATAGATGCCGCCGACGATCACAGCGAAGAGGGCGACGGCGGGCCATGCGTCGAGCGCGGCGCGGCCCCGGTCGCGCATCGTCGTCGTCCCTTCGGGGATGGGGGCGGCGGCAGGATCGCGCCAGACCCAGACCGCGATCACGAGGATGAACCCCGCAAGCGACAGGAGCCCCGGCAGGATGCCCGCGAGGAACAGCGCCGAGATCGAGGTCTCGGTGAAGATGCCGTAGATGATGAAGAGGACCGAGGGCGGGATCAGCGAGCCGAGCGTGCCGCCCGCCGCGACGCTCGCCGTGGCCAGCCGCTTGTCATAGCCCATACGCAGCATCTCGGGCGAGCAGATGCGCCCCATGGTCGAGGCACAGGCGATGGATGACCCGGTGATGGCCGAGAAGCCGCCGCAGCCCACGACGCTCGCCATGGCCACGCCGCCGGGCAGGCGGGCCAGCCAGACGCGCGCGGCGTAGTAGATCTTGGTGGTGATGTCGGCGCGGTACGCGATGTGGCCGAGCGCCACGAAGAGCGGGATCATCGACAGGTCGTAGGAATGGATCAGGTCGAAGGAATTCGAGAACACCATCGACGTCGTGGGCCGGATCGCGCGCCACGGGGTGAAGTCGCCCGTGCGGAACGCGAAGAGGACAAAGCTGCCGAGCGTGGCCACCCCGGCCAGCGCAAAGGCGATGGGCACGCGGATCGCCAGAAGGCCGATGACGCTGGCGAAGGCGACGATGCCGATCAGCGTGCCGTCCATCAGGGGCGGTCCATCAGGTCGAGCGTGGTTTCGGGGTCGGCCAAGTGGCCGCCCCCGCGGATGGTGCGGATGTCTGTCGCCGCCATCAGCAGCAGGCGGATCCAGCAGAACACCATGCCGACGAGGAAGATCACGCGGCCCGGCCATTTCGGGAGCGAGAGCTCGCCGAAGAAGAACGACCCCGAAGCCCAGGTTTTCGCCAGCTCGTTCCAGCCCGCGTAGATCAGCGGCGACAGCGCCAGCACCCCGGCCAGGCTGCCCGCGACGATCAGCCAGTCCTGAACGCGGGGCGGCATCATCTTCGAGAGGAACTCGACGACGATATGCGACCGTGCGGCCGTCGCGGCGGCCAGCGGCAGGACGATCGCCGCGACCATCAGTTCGCGGACGATGACGATCGTGTCGGGGATGGCGCCGCCCATGGTCGCACGCATCACGACGCTGGTCGTGATCAGCAGGCCCAGCCCCATGATCGCGATCACGGAGAGGTCGAGGAGCAGGCGTTCGATGCGGTGCAACATGGGCGGTCCTCGGGTGGTGTCGGTGCGCGCGGCGGCCGCGCGCACCGGGATCCGGTCATCGGGGTCCGGTCAGCGGTCCCAGGGGTAGCCCTGGTCGTCGCGCTCGGCGGCGTATTGGGCCAGAAGACCGCGATACTCCTCCAGCAAGGCCGCACCGTCGAGGCCGACCTGTCCGGCCCGCTCGACCCAGGCGTCGACATATTGCGCGCCCTGTTCGACCAGCTTGTCGCGCTCGGCGGCGTCCAGCTCGATGATCTCGACCCCCGCGTCGCGCATGGTCTGCACCGCGCGCGCGTTATCGGCGGTGATGAGTTCGCCCAGCGTGTCGGCCATGGCGATGCCCGCCTCGCCCATCGTGGTCTGAACCGCGGGGTCGAGCGCGTCGTAGGCGTCCTTGTTCATGAAGATGCCGAGCGCGCCGACCTGGCCCCAGTCGAGCAGCGTGTAGGAGGTGATGACCTCCTGCTGCTTGAGGGCGGCGACGGCGTAGGAATAGCCTTGGCTGCAATCGAGAAGCCCCGTGTCGAGGCCCTGGTAGGCATCGTAGATCGACATCGCGACCATGTTCGCGCCGTAGTCGCGGAACGTGTCGCCATAGGCGCCGACGCCCCGGACCTTCAGCCCGTCGATATCGTCGACGCTGCGAATCGCGGCGTCCTTGCAGCCGATATTGACGGCGCTGGTGGTGAAGGTTCCGAGATAGACGAGATTCTGGTCGGCGAGGCTGGCCTGGATCGCGTCCGAAGACCGCATCAGCGCATCGGTCGCGCGCATCCCCACCCAGGCATCGGCGTTCTGGAGCGGCAGGTCGGCGATGCCGTAGCCGACCATCTCCTGCGGGAAATAGACGCCGATCACGGTGCCGAGGTCGGCCACGCCGTCGGCGATGGACCCGGCGGCGGCATTCGCCTTGAAGAGCGCGCCGCCCCATTGGACGTCGATCGAGACGGCGCCTTCGGTGCGCGCCTCGACGTCGTCGACGAAGCTTTGCAGCGCGGCGGCGCGCGCCCCGCGATTGGGGCCGGCCTCGCCCAGAATGAGCGTCGTCTGCGCGGCGACGGACGTGGCGGCAAGGCACAGCGCGGCAGCCGTGATGGCGAACGATTTCATGATGTCTCCTCCCAGAGTTCCACTATGCGGAATAGTGTTTCACTAATAGGAGGCTATGGAGCGCAGCGCGGGAAGGCAATGCCCTCCCGCTCGGCGTCGTCAGGCGGGCGGACCCTTGCGATGGGGCTTGGCCTTCCCGGCGGCGCGCGCCTTGTTCTTCTTGCTGTCGGGCCTGCCCGCGGGGGGCTTCGGGCCCTTCGGCTTTCCCTTGGGCGCCCAGTCCTTCACCACGCCCTCGGGCCGGTTGGCATGGGGCTTGGCGGGCTTCGGCTTCGGGCCTTTGGGGCGCGGCGCGTCCCCGTCATCTTCGCGCGGCTTGCCCTTGTAGGGCGCCTTTCCCTTGAAGGGCGGCTTTCCCTTGGGGCCGCCGGGCTTGAAGCCACCGGGCTTGCGATCATCGGGCGGTGGGCCCTCGGCGGTGTCGAGGCGCAGGCCGGGCTCGATCTCGGACCCGACGAGCTTGGTAACGGCAGCAGCGGAGGCTTCGCTCACCTGCAGGAAGCTTGCGCCCTCGCGGATGCGGATCGCGCCGATATCGTCGCGTCCGAGGCCGGCGGCCTTGCAGATCATCGGCAGCAGGCGGCGCGGCTCCAGCCCCGCCTCGCGCCCACCCGAAACCTGGAACCAGCGGCTGGGTCCGAACTCGGTGCGCTTCGCCTGCGCCTTGGCGGCCGCCTCGCCGGGCGACGACAGCTCCTCGGGAGCGGAATGGCGTGCGGCCCGCAGGCGCAGGTAGCCGGCGGCGAGCTGCTCGGGCGTGAACCGCGCGGCGAGGTCGTTAACCGTGACGCTCTCGTCCTCGGTGATGTCCTCGAACCAGGCGGGATCGTCCAGCATCCGGGCACGGTCGGCGTCGCGCACGGCATCGGCCGAGGGCGCGTCGGCCCACTCGGCCTTGAGCTTCGCCCAGCCGATCAGACGATGCGCCTTCTTGCGGGCGGCGGGCGGCACGATCATCACGCTCGTCCCCTTGCGCCCGGCCCGGCCCGTGCGCCCCGAGCGGTGCAGCAGGGTGTCGGAGCCGGTGGGCAGTTCGGCATGGATCACGAGGTCCAGATTGGGCAGGTCGATGCCGCGCGCCGCGACATCCGTCGCCACGCAGACCCGCGCGCGCCCGTCGCGCATCGCCTGAAGCGCGTTGGTCCGCTCGGATTGCGTCAGCTCACCCGAGAGCGCCACGACCGGGAAGCCCCGGTTCGACAGGCGCGTCGTCAGGCGGTTCACCATCGCGCGCGTATTGCAGAAGACGATGGCATTCGGTGCCTCGTAGAAGCGCAGAACGTTGATGATCGCGTTCTCGCCGTCATGCGGCGCGACGTTCAGGGCGCGGTACTCGATATCGGCATGGGCTTCGGTCTTCGAGGCGGTGGCGATACGCTTGGCGTCCCGCTGATAGCTTTCGGCGAGCTTGGCGATGGCGGCGGGGACGGTGGCCGAGAACATCAGCGTCTGACGGTCCTCTGGGCATTCGCCGAGGATGAATTCCAGATCCTCGCGGAAGCCGAGATCCAGCATCTCGTCGGCCTCGTCCAGCACGACGGCGCGGATCGAGCCCAAATCGATCGAGCCGCGCATGATGTGGTCACGCAGACGCCCGGGCGTCGCGACGACGACATGGGTGCCGCGGGCGAGGCCGCGGCGTTCGTCGCGCATGTCCATGCCGCCGACGGTCGAGGCGATCTGCGCGCCCGCCTTGGCATAGAGCCACGCCAGCTCGCGCCGGACCTGCATCGCCAGTTCGCGTGTCGGCGCCACCACGAGGGCCAGCGGCGCGCCCGCATCGGCGAACCGGTCGGACTCGCCCAGAAGCGTCGGCGCGATGGCCAGTCCGAAGCCCAGCGTCTTGCCCGATCCGGTCTGAGCCGACACCAAGAGGTCGGCCCCCTCCAGCGCGGGGTCGAGCACGGCCTCCTGCACGGGGGTGAGCGTGTGGTAGCCCCGCTCTTCGAGCGCGGCGGAGATGGTGGCTTTCATGGACGCGTCCCCGGTGGGATTGGGCAAGGCGCGGCAGCTACGCCAGCAGGGCGGGAATGTATAGGGCCGTGCAAGTGCTGGACACTGTCTGCCGCTGTGTCACATTCCCGTCATTCCGCCGGTGCTAGGGACCCGGCGGATCGAACGGGGCCCGAGCGCTCCGAAACAGGGAGAGATCTGATGACCAAGAGCCACCTTCTGGGCGCCGTCGCATTGGCCGCGCTGGCCTTCGCGATGCCCGCCGCCGCGCAGGATTGCGAGCGGGGCGACCTCGACGACCGATATTGCGACACCGATGGCGACCTGCTGGCCGACATCCCCACGGATGCCGCCGACCAGGTCGACCCGGACACGCTCATCTTCGCCTATACGCCGGTCGAGGATCCCGCCGTCTACGAGACGGCTTGGGCCGACTTCCTGACGCATCTGGAGGCGGCGACCGGCAAGGACGTCGTGTTCTTCCCCGTCCAGAACAACGCCGCCCAGATCGAGGCGATGCGCTCGGGCCGCCTGCATATCGCGGGCTTCAACACCGGGTCGAACCCGCTGGCGGTGAACTGCGCGGGCTTCCGGCCCTTCACCATCATGGCGGCGGAGGACGGCACCTTCGGCTACGAGATGGAGATCATCACCCATCCCGACAGCGGCATCACCGAGGTGGCAGACATCGCCGGCGGCCAGATGGCCTTCACCTCCGAGACGTCCAACTCCGGCTTCAAGGCGCCCTCGGCGATCCTCTCCTCCGAGTTCGGCATGACCGCGGGCGAGGATTTCGAGCCGGTCTTCTCGGGCAAGCACGACAACTCGATCCTCGGCGTGGCCAACAAGGACTACCCGGCCGCGGCGATCGCCAACACGGTCAAGACGCGCATGACCGAGCGCGGCGTGATCGAGGCCGACCAGATCGTCACGATCTATACCAGCCAGACCTTTCCCACGACGGGCTATGGCACCGCGCACAACCTGACGCCGGAGCTGCAGACCGCGATCCGCGACGCGTTCTTCTCGTTCGACTGGGCCGGGACCTCGCTCGAGGAGGAGTTCGGAAAGGGCGGCGAGTCGCAGTTCATCGAGATGACGTACCAGGAATTCTGGGACGTGATCCGGAAGATCGACGCGGCCAACGGCGTCAGCTACGCTTGCGAATGATCGCCTTCGGGTGACACAAGACTGCGCGGGGCGGCTTCAGGGGCCGCCTCGCGTTTATCGGGGGGACGGACATGCTGCGGCTCGACAAGCTGGTGAAGACCTACAAGACCGGCGACCAGGCGCTGAAATCCGTCGAACTCGAGGTTCCGGCCGGACAGGTGGTCGCCCTGATCGGGCCGTCCGGGGCAGGCAAGTCGACGCTGATCCGATGCATCAATCGTCTCGTGGAGCCGACCAGCGGGTCGGTCTGGCTGGGCGATGTCGACCTGACGCGGCTGGGCTCCGGGGCGCTGCGGCGCGAACGCCGGCGCATGGGCATGATCTTCCAGGAATACGCGCTGGTCGAGCGGCTGACCGTGATGGAGAACGTGCTGTCGGGACGGCTGGGCTATGTCGGGTTCTGGCGCTCGCTGACCCGGCGTTTCCCGCAATCGGACGTCAACGAGGCGTTCCGCCTGCTCGACCGCGTCGACCTGCTGCACATGGCCGACAAGCGCGCCGACGAGTTGTCGGGCGGCCAGCGTCAGCGCGTCGGCATCTGCCGCGCGCTGATCCAGAACCCCGCGCTCCTTCTGGTGGACGAGCCGACCGCGTCGCTCGACCCCAAGACCTCGCGGCAGATCATGCGCCTCATCTGCGAACTCTGCGCCGAGCGGGGCCTCGCGGCGATCATCAACATCCATGACGTGGCGCTGGCGCAGATGTTCGTCGCCCGCGTCGTCGGCCTGCGGTTCGGCGAAGTGGTGTTCGACGGCCCGCCCGAGGCGCTGACGGCCGACAAGCTGACCGAGATCTACGGCGAAGAGGACTGGGAGGCGACGATCGAACCCGTCGAGGACGAGATCGAGGCTGCCGAATGAGCGCGGCCACCCACCGCGAACTGGACGACATGCTGGGCACGGCCTGGCGTCGGCCCGCTTTCATCGAACGGCCCTGGCTGCGTTGGGTTCTGGGGATCGGGTTCGTGCTCTACCTCATCGCCGCCATCGCCTCGGTCGAGGTCGACTGGGGCCGCGTCTACGAGGGGCTCGACCGGGGCTGGGCCTTCGTGCTCGCCTTCACCTCGCCCGACTTCACGAGCCGGGGCAGCGACATCTGGAACGGCATGGTCGAATCGATTGTCATCACCGTCGCCTCCTCCGTCGTCGGCATTCTGATTTCCATCCCCATCGCACTGGGGGCCGCGCGCAACATCGCGCCCCTGCCGGTCTACGTCGTCTGCCGGGGCATCATCGCTGTCAGCCGCGCGCTGCAGGAGATCATCGTCGCGATCCTGCTGGTCGCGATCTTCGGCTTCGGGCCGCTTGCGGGATTCCTCACGCTCAGCTTCGCGACCATTGGGTTCCTGTCTAAGCTCCTGGCCGAGGATATCGAGAGCATGGACCGCAGCCAGGCAGAGGCCATCCGGGCAACGGGCGCGCGTTGGACCCAGTGGATCAACTACGGCGTGCAGCCGCAGGTCATCCCGCGCCTGATCGGTCTGTCGATCTACCGTGTCGACATCAACTTCCGCGAAAGCGCGATCCTCGGGCTGGTGGGCGCGGGCGGGATCGGGGCGACGCTGAACACCGCCTTCGACCGCTACGAATACGACACGGCGGCGGCGATTCTGCTGCTGATCATCGCGGTGGTGATGGCGCTGGAATACATCTCGGGCGTCGTCCGGGCGCGGGTGCAATAGATGCCGGTCCTTCAGACATCCGGACGCCCCGTCTGGCGCAAACGCACGACCGGCCAGGCCATGGTCCGCTGGTTCGGCTGGCTTCTCGGCGTCGCGATATTCCTGTGGTGCTGGGCGCAGATCTCCGAGTCGACGACGTGGTTCTTCGTCTGGGACGCGCCGCGCATCGCGGGCGACATCCTCGGGCGCGCCACGCCGCCCCGCTGGTCCTATATCGAGAACCTCTGGTGGCCGATCTGGGACACGCTCAACATCGCGACGCTGGGCACCATCGCGGCGCTGATCATGGCGGTGCCCGTGGCCTTCCTCGCGGCGCGCAACACGACGCCCTCGGCCTTGTTCATCCGGCCCGTGGCGCTCTTCATCATCGTGGCGACGCGCTCGATCAACTCACTGATCTGGGCGCTCCTGCTGATCGCGATCATCGGGCCGGGCGTCTTCGCCGGCATCGTGGCCATCGCGATCCGGTCGATCGGTTTTTGCGCCAAGCTGCTCTACGAGGCCATCGAAGAAATCGACCGCACCCAGGTCGAGGCGATCACCGCGACCGGTGCGTCCCGCTGGCAGGTCATGGCCTGGGGGATCGTACCCCAGATCGCGCCGGCCTTTGCGGGGATCGCGGTCTTCCGCTGGGACATCAACATCCGCGAGTCGACGGTGCTGGGCCTCGTCGGCGCGGGCGGGATCGGGTTGCAGCTGCAGGGCTCGCTCAACACGCTGGCCTGGCCGCAGGTGTCGCTGATCCTGCTCGTCATCCTCTTGGCGGTGGTCATCTCGGAATGGGTGTCGGCGAAGGTCCGGGGCGCGATCATCTGATGTTCGGCCCGATCTTCGACGGCTACGAGGCGGTTCGCAACCGGCTGCCCGAGGCCAAGACCGGGGGCGCCTGCGCGCATGCCGCCGATCTGTCCGAGATCGCGGATCGCTACGACGTGTTCCTGCTCGATGCCTTCGGTGTGCTCAATATCGGTGAGACGGCGATCCCCGGCGCGGTCGAACGGGTCCATGATCTTCGAGCGGCCGGAAAACGCGTCCTGATCGTCTCTAACGCGGCGGGTTTTCCCCATGCGCGTCTGATGGAGAAATACGATCGGCTGGGCTTCGACTTCGATTCGGATGATGTGATCACAAGTCGGATGGCGCTGCTATCCGCGCTGGACGACGCGCCCGCGCGACATTGGGGCGTGATGGCGAACCCCGATCTGGGCCGCGCCGATATCGAGGCGCTCGACCTGCGGTTCCTCGACGACGACCCGGCGGATTACGACGCGGTCGAGGGGTTTCTCCTGATCGGGTCGGCCGTCTGGACCGAGGACCGCCAGACCCTTCTCGAGCGGAGCCTGGCCGCCAACCCGCGCCCCGTCCTCGTCGGCAACCCGGACCTCGCCGCCCCGCGCGAGGGCGGCCCGTCGCGCGAGCCGGGGCATTGGGCGCACCGGCTGGCCGACGCGACCGGCATCGCGCCCGCGTTTCACGGCAAGCCCTTCGCGGATATCTACGACCTCGCCTTCGCGCGGCTGGGCACGCATCCCGGTCGGCGCGCGGTCATGGTTGGCGACAGCCTGCATACCGACATTCTCGGAGCGCAGGTGGCGGGCGTCGATTCGGCGCTGATCACCGGGCATGGCATCCTGCGGGAGTACGATGCCGAGGGCGCCATCGCCGCCAGCGGCATCCGCCCCGACTGGATCCTGCCGACCACCTAGAAGCCGACCCGGTCGCCGCCCTTGAGCTTCAGCATCGCGCGCGCGTCGGCGGGGGTCGCGATCTCCAGCCCCAGCCCCTCGATCAGCTCGCGCATCGCGGTCACCTGCTCGGCGTTGCTGCGGGCGAGCTGTCCCGGCCCGATCCAGAGACTGTCCTCCAGCCCGACGCGCACATGGCCGCCCAGCGCCACCGCCTGCAGCGCGACGGTGCGCTGGTTGCGGCCCGCGCCCAGCACCGACCATTCATAATCGGCCCCGAACAGGCGATCCGCCGTGCGCCGCATGTGCATCACGTCCTCGGGATGCGCGCCGATCCCGCCCAGCAGACCGAAGACCGACTGCACGAAGAACGGCGGCTCGACCAACCCGCGGTCCGCGAAATGCGCCAGCGTGTAGAGATGCCCGATATCGTAGCACTCGATCTCGAACCGGGTGCCGTTCTCGGCGCAGGTGGTCAGGATGTATTCGATATCCGCGAAGGTGTTCCGGAAGGGCCGGTCGCGCGATCCTTCGAGGAAGGGCCGCTCCCAGTCATGCGCGAACTCGGTGTAGCGATCGAGCATCGGGTAGAGGCCGAAATTCATCGTCCCCATGTTCAGCGACGCGACCTCGGGCGCGAATTGTGCGGCGGGTCGCACGCGCTCGTCCACCAGCATGGCGGGCGAGCCACCGGTGGTGACGTTGATCACCGCGTCGCAGCCCTGCCGGATGACGCCGAGGATCGGAGCGAAGGCTTCGGGCGATTGGTCCGGTGCGCCGGTCTCGGGATCGCGGGCGTGGATATGGACCAGCGCCGCGCCCGCCTCGGCCGCCCCGATGGCGGCATCGGCGATCTGGCTCGGCGTGACCGGCAGATGCGGCGACATGCTGGGCGTGTGGATGGCGCCGGTGACGGCGCAGGTGATCATGACCTTGCGGGGCATCGCGTCCTCCCTCTTCTATGCCAGCGTGGGAGGAACGGGCATGGACATGCAACTGAAAGACGCGCGCGTCATCGTGACGGCAGGCGCGAACGGCATCGGGCTGGCCATGGTCCGCGCCTTCCTGGCCGAGGGCGCGCGGGTCGCGACCTGCGACGTGGACGCGGCGGCGCTGGAGCCGCTGCGGGCGGAGGGGCTGCACGCGGAGGTCTGCGACGTGGCCGACACCGCGGCGGCGGCGGGGTTCATTGCGGGCGCGATCGACGCGCTGGACGGGCTCGATTGCCTGGTGAACAACGCCGGCATTGCGGGCCCGACGGCAGGGGTCGAGGATGTCGATCCCGGCGACTGGACCCGTGTCATCGATGTCTGCCTGACGGGACAGTTCAACTGCACGCGGGTCGCCGTGGCCGCCCTGAGGGCCAGCGCGAACGCATCGATCCTCAACGTCTCGTCGGCGGCGGGCAAGTTCGGCTTCGCGCGCCGGTCGCCCTATGCCGCGGCCAAGTGGGGCGTCATCGGGTTCACCAAGTCGCTGGCGCTGGAGCTGGGGCCGGACGGCATCCGGGCCAACGCGCTCTTGCCCGGCATCGTCGCAGGGGACCGTCAACGCCGGGTGATGGAAGCGCGGGCGCAGGCGCAGGGGAGGTCCGTGGCCGAGATCGAGGCCGCCGCTTTCGCCGCCGCCTCGATCAAGGAGTACGTCACGGCCGAGCAACTCGCCGACCAGGCGGTCTATCTCGCCAGTCCGCGCGGGCGCACGATCTCGGGGCAGGCCATCGCGGTGGATGGCGACCTCGGGATGCTCGGCTGACCGGGCTCAGCCCGCGACCGGCAGCCCCGCCGATTTCCAGCCGTTCAGGCCGCCCTTGATGACCGACGCGTCGTAGCCCATCCGGCGCAGCGTGTCGGCGGCCAGCGCGGCGCGGCCCCCGGCGGCGCAGAGCACGAGCACCTCGCCCGAGCCGGCCTTGGCGGTCAGCGCGACATCGGCGGCGTCCCCGCCCGGATCGGCCTTCCACTCCAGAAGGCCGCGCGGCACGTGCAGGGCGTCGGCGATGGTGCCGTTCTGCTGCAGCTCGCCCGGCTCGCGGATGTCGAGGATCAGGGCGCCGTTCCCCTGCCGGGTCAGCGCGTCGGCGGGTTCGATGGTGGCCACGCGGTCGTTGGCGGCGGCGATCAGGTCCTTGAGGCTTTCGGCCATCGGGATCTCCTTCAGGTGGCGAGGGCGGGCTTCAGGCGCCCGCCGAGGGTGAGCCCGATCAGCATCGCGGGCAGGAAGACGAGGGTGCCGGGCGCGCCAATCGCGAGGGCCGACCAGGCGGGGCCGGGGCAGAACCCGCCGATCCCCCAGCCGATGCCGAAGAGCGCGGCCCCCATCAGGAGCGGTCGGTCGATCCGGCTGGCCTCGGGCATCCGGAACGTGTCGCCGAGCATCGGCGCCGGGCTGCGCCAGACGAGGCGGAATCCGAGGAACGCCGTCACCGACGCGCCCCCCATCACGAAGGCGAGGCTGGGGTCCCATGCCCCCGCGAAATCGAGGAAGTTCAGGACCTTGGCGGGGTTCGCCATGCCGGACATCAGAAGGCCGATCCCGAAGACCAGACCCGCGACGAACCCCAGCGCCACGCGCATCAGACCGCCCCCCACGGGCCGTGGCGCAGCAGGAACACCGTGATCCCCGCGGTCGCCATGAACATCGCCACCGCTGCCAGCGACCGGGGTGAAAGCCGCGCCAGCCCGCAGACACCGTGCCCCGAGGTGCAGCCCGAGCCGATGGCCGTGCCGATGCCCACCACGAGGCCCGCGATGGCCATTCCGGGGAGGTTATCCGACACGGTCTGCGCCGGGAATTCGCCCGTTGCCATCAGCCAGACCAATGGCGCCGCGATCAGGCCGCCGAGAAACGCGATCCGCCAGCCGCGGTCGCCTTCGGTCGCCGCACCGGGGATCAGCCCGCCGGTCGTGATGCCCGAGATGCCCGCGATCCGCCCGAACAGCGCCATCACCATCACCGCGCTCAGCCCGATGAGGATGCCGCCCCCGAGCGAGGCCCAGGGCGTGAAGTCGGTCGGGATGGCGGGGGGCATGGCGGTCTCCGTCGGGCTGCGGTCCCGAACGGATGCCGCACCGCGCGCCCGCCGTCCAGATCCGCGTCTTGGCGCGGACCGCCGAACATGCCACCGATGGGCGGTTCCACCGGAGGCCCGAGATGACCCAGACCCCTCGCCATGGCGGCGCGCTGCTGACCGAATGCCTCGTGGCACAGGGGGTCGAGCGCGTATTCTGCATCCCCGGCGAAAGCTTCCTCGCCGCGCTCGACGGCCTCCATGACGCGGCGATCGACGTGGTCGTCGCCCGGCAGGAGGGCGGGGCCGCGATGATGGCCGAGGCGACCGGCAAGCTGACCGGGCGGCCCGGCGTGGCCTTCGTGACGCGCGGACCGGGGGCGACCAACGCCAGCGCGGGCGTGCATGTCGCGTTCCAGGATTCGACGCCGATGATCCTCTTCGTCGGACAGGTGGCCAGCGACCAGCAGGACCGCGAGGCCTTCCAGGAGGTCGATTACCGCCAGATGTTTGGCCCCCTGGCCAAGTGGGTCGGTCAGATCGACCGGGCCGATCGCATCCCCGAATATGTCTCCCACGCGTTCCACGTCGCGCAGTCGGGGCGCCCGGGGCCGGTGGTGCTGGCGCTGCCCGAAGACATGCTGTCGGGACCGGCCGAGGGTGAGGCGGTCCCGGCGGCGACGCTCGCGTCGGGCAAGGCGGCGGATGACGACATCGCGGAGATCGTCGCGCGGCTGGCCGGGGCCGAGCGTCCCTTCGTCATCGTGGGCGGCGGCGGTTGGGACGGCGATGCCCATGCCGCCATCGCGCGCTTCGCCGCGGCGATGGACCTGCCGGTCGGCGCGTCCTTCCGCTGTCAGGATTACATGGATAACGGGCATCCGAATTACGCGGGCGATGTCGGCATCGGCATCAACCCCGCGCTGGCCCGTCGTGTGCGCGACGCGGACGTGATCCTGGCGCTTGGGCCACGGCTGGGCGAGATGACGACGTCGGGCTACACGCTCCTGACGCCGCCGGTCCCGCGCCAGAGCCTGATCCACGTCCATGCGGACCCGTCCGAGCCGGGCCGCGTCTATCGCCCCGACATGGCGGTCACCGGACGCCCCGGTGCCGTCGCGGTGCAACTGGCCGAAGCCGCGCAGACCCGAACGGGGACGCGCGCCGCCGAGGCACGGGCCGAATACGAGGCGTGGCAGCAGCCCGAGGAGACGCCGGGCGCGTTGAAGATGGAGAGCGTCGTCGCGCATCTGGGCGAGGTGCTGCCCGACGACGCGATCTGGACGAACGGGGCGGGCAACTACTCGGCCTGGGCGCATCGCTACCACCGCTACCGCCGCTGGCGCACGCAACTGGCCCCGACCTCGGGGTCGATGGGCTACGGCCTGCCGGCGGCCATCGCGGCGAAGCTGCAGGATCCCGCGCGCGACGTGATCTGCCTGGCCGGCGACGGCTGCTTCCAGATGGTCAGCCAGGAATTCGCCACCGCCTGCGGGACCGGGGCGAACGTGATCGTCCTCGTCTGCGACAACGGCATGTACGGCACGATCCGGATGCACCAGCAGAAGCACTATCCTGGCCGCCCTTCGGGCACCGCGCTGCACAACCCGGACTTCGCGGCGCTCGCCCGCGCCCATGGCGGCCACGGCGAGACGGTGGCGGCGGATGGTGAATTCCCCGAAGCGCTGGAGCGCGCTCGGGCGAGTGGCCTGCCGTCGATCATCCACCTGAAACTTGACCCGGCCGCGCTGTCGCCGAAGCTGCGGCTGGAAGGGACCTAGTTCGCCGCCATCTCGGTGCCGACCGAACGGTACCAGTCGCGCAGGATCGCCCGTTCCGCAGGCGTGATACCGGTCAGGTTGGCGGGCGGCATCGCGTGGCTGACCCCGGCCTGCAGGTAGATCTCGCGCGCGTGCCGGGCGATGTCGGCGGGCACCTCCAGATGCACGCCCTTCGGCGCCCAGAGCATGCCGTCCCAGTTCGGCTCGCGCGCGTGGCACATCGAGCAGCGCCCCGCGACGACGTTCGCCGCCGCCTCGAAGCCGGGGGCGGCGGCGAAGCGGGTCTCGGCGGGCGTCAGGAGCGCGGTGTCCAGCGTTTCGTAATCGCCGTCGAACATCCGCGCCGTCGAGAGCCAAGCGATCGCGACGAAGATCAGGCCCGTCGCGAGCCATGTCCAGGCGGGCCCTTGGCCCGTGGAATGAAGCGTATTGAAATAGTGCCGGATCGAGACGCCCATCAGGAAGACCAGCGCCGCGATGATCCAGGCCGCGTCGGTTCCGAAGGCCAGCGGGTAGTGGTTCGACAGCATCAGGAACAGGACAGGCAGCGTCAGGTAGTTGTTATGCGTCGAACGCAGCTTGGCGATCTGGCCGTACTTGGCGTCGGGCGTGCGCCCGGCCTTGAGATCCGCCACCACGATCCGCTGGTTCGGCATGATGACGAAGAACACGTTGCCCGACATGATCGTCGCGGTCATCGCGCCCAGATGCAGCAGCGCCGCGCGCCCCGTGAAGACCTGGTTCAAGAGCCAGGACGACGCGACGATCCCCGCGAAAAGGACCAGCATCACCGCCGTCGCGTTCGACTTCAGCGGCGAGCGGCAAAGCGCGTCATAGCCGATCCAGCCGCCCGCGAGGAACGCCGCCGACAGCGCGATGGCCTGCCAAGGCGCGAGGTCGGCACGGGCCGGGTCGATGAGGTAGAGTTCGGACCCCGCCCAGTAGACGATGGCCAGCAGCGCCGCGCCCGAAATCCACGTCCAATAGGCCTGCCATTTGTGCCAGGTCAGGTGCTCGGGCAGGCGGTCGGGCGCCACGAGGTATTTCGTCGTGTGATAGAAGCCCCCGCCATGCACCTCCCATTCCTCGCCGTAGGCACCCTTCGGCATGCCCGGCGCTTGCCGCAGCCCGAGGTCGAGCGCGATGAAATAGAAGCTCGACCCGATCCACGCGATGCCGGTGATGACATGCAGCCAGCGGACCCCGAAGGCCAGCCAGTCCCACATGACGGCAAAGTCGTACATCTCAGCTGCCTCGATAGGTCGAATAGCCGAAGGGGCTGAGAAGGAGGGGGACGTGATAGTGATCTGCGGCGTCCATTCCGAAGCGGATCGGGATTTCGTCGAGGAACAGCGGCTCGGCCCCGTGACCCTCTGCCCGCAGGTAGTCGCCCGCGTGGAAGGTAAGGGTATAGATGCCGGTCGCGAACTCCGCTTCGGGCAGGATCGGCGCATCGGTGCGGCCGTCCGCGTTCGTGACGGCTTCGGACAGGCGCGTCGCACCGTCGCCGTCGATGCGGTCGAGCGTGATCCGGAGGCCCGCCGCGGGGCAGCCCCGCGCGGTATCGAGCACATGCGTCGTCAAGTAGCCCGCCATGATCGTCCCCTTGCCTGTCGTCCCGCCCCCCGGTCTAAGGTGAGCCGGTCTGCGAAGGAAGATGCCATGGACGCCCCCCGCTATCCCCGCGACATGCACGGCCACGGCGCCAACCCGCCCGATCCGGCCTGGCCTGGCGGCGCGCGCATCGCGGTGCAGATCGTGCTGAACTACGAGGAGGGCGGCGAGAATAGCGTCCTGCACGGCGATCCGGCGTCGGAGGCATTCCTCAGCGAGATCACGGGCGCCCAACCCTGGCCGGGGATGCGCCATGCGAACATGGAATCGATCTACGAATACGGCGCGCGGGCCGGGTTCTGGCGGCTGCATCGGCTGATGGCGGACCTGCCGATCACGGTCTACGGCGTCGCCAGCGCGCTGGCCCGCGCGCCCGTTCAGGTCGAGGCGATGCGGGCGGCGGGCTGGGAGATCGCGAGCCACGGTCTGAAATGGATCGAGCACAAAGACATGCCCGAGGCCGAGGAACGCGCCGCCATCGCGGAGGCGATCCGCCTGCACACCGAGGTCACGGGCACGGCCCCGCGCGGGTTCTACTGCGGCCGGTCGAGCGAAAGGACGCTGGCGCTTGCCGCCGAGACCGGCACCTTCGCCTATCTCGCCGACAGCTATGCCGACGACCTGCCTTACTGGGTGGAGTACGGCGACCGCGACCAGCTCATCGTGCCTTATACGCTCGACGCCAACGACATGCGCTTTGCGATCCAGGCCGGGCATCCTGACGGAGCCTCGTGGGAGCGGTATCTGCGTGACAGCTTCGACTGCCTCTACCGCGAAGGCGGGCGAATGATGTCGGTGGGCCTGCATTGCCGGCTGGCGGGACGGCCGGGCCGGGCCGAGGCGCTGCGCCGCTTCCTCGACCACGCGCGCGGGCACGAGGGCGTGTGGTTCGCCACCCGCGAGGCGATCGCGGAACATTGGGCCGCGACGCATCCCCCTGTCCGGCGCGACCGGCCCTCGGCGATGGATCGCGCAGCGTTCGTGGCGCGGTTCGGGGGGGTCTTCGAGCACAGTCCGTGGATCGCCGAGCAGGCGTGGGCCGGGGAGCTGGGACCCGTCCACGACACGCCCGCGGGCCTGCACAACGCGCTGGCGCGGGTGTTCCGGACCGCCTCGGAGGACGAGCGTCTCGGCGTTCTTCGCGCGCATCCCGATCTTGCGGGAAAGCTGGCCGCGGCGGGTCGGCTGACCGAGGAGAGCACCTCCGAGCAGGCGAGCGTCGGGCTGGACCTTCTGACCAATACCGAGCGCGACACCTTCGAGGAGTTGAACGGGGCCTATGTCCGGAAACACGGCTTTCCGTTCATCGTCGCGGTGCGCGATCACACCAAGGCCGAGATCCTCTCGATGTTCGGGCGGCGGATCGACAACGACACGCCCGCCGAGATCGCGGAGGCCTGCCGCCAAGTCGAACGCATCGCGCGGCTGCGGCTGGAGGACATGGTGTGAGGACGATCGCCGCGCGGCCGCTGACGGCCGCGGCTTTCGCGCATTTCGGTGACGTGCTGGCGCTGGGCGAGACGCCGACGAAGATGATCAACGCGGGGATGTGCGGGCGGCACCACGATCTGGCCGCGCTCGATTTCGGCGACGGGCGTGCGGGGATCAGCCTGTTCGACGCGACGCCGCGCACGCTGCCTTACACGCTCGACCTGATGGAGCGGCATCCCGAGGGCAGCCAGGCGTTCATCCCGATGCATCGCGCCGAATGGCTGGTGATTGTGGCCCCGGATGCCGGGGGCGTGCCCGGCGATCCGCTGGCTTTCCTTGCGGCGCCGGGGCAGGGGATCAACCTGCATCGCGGGACGTGGCATGGCGTGCTGACGCCCCTCGCAGCCCCCGGTCTCTTCGCGGTGGTCGACCGGATCGGCGCGGGCGCGAACCTCGAGGAACACCCGCTCGACCCGCCCTGGACGGTGACCGCCTGACCCGGCGTGTCAGCCCCGGCGGGGCAGCGGCGCGTGGCGGTTCACGTCCTTGTAGAGCAGGTAGCGGAACGGGCCCGGCCCGCCCGCGTAACAGGCCTGCGGGCAGAAGGCGCGAAGCCACATGAAATCGCCCGCCTCGACCTCGACCCAGTCGCGATTGAGCGCATAGACCGCCTTCCCCTCCAGCACGTAAAGTCCGTGTTCCATCACATGCGTCTCGAGGAAGGGGATCACGGCGCCGGGTTGCAGGGTGACGATGGTCACATGCATGTCGTGGCTCATGTCGGCCGGGTCCATGAACCGGGTCGTGGCCCATGCGCCGTCGGTGTCCGGCATCGCCGTCGGCGTGACGGCATCGTCGGATGCGGTGAAGAACGCCGGCGGTGCGACGCCCGGCGCAGGCTCCCACGCCTTCCGGATCCAATGGAAGGTCAGCGCGGCGTCGCCCCGGTTCCAGAGCGTCCAGTCCGCACCCGGCGGGACATAGGCGAAGCCCCCCGCCGCCAGCGTCTCCGTCCTGTCCCCGACCGTCAGCGTCATCGTGCCGCCCGTGACGAAGAGCGCGCCCTCGGCGCCCGCATCCGCCTCGGGCCGGTCCGACCCCCCGCCGGGCGCGACCTCCATGACATACTGGCTGAAGGTCTCGGCGAAGCCAGACATCGGCCGTGCGATCACCCAAAGCCGCGTGTCCTGCCAATGCGGCAGCGCGCTGGTGGTGATGTCGCGCATCGTGCCATGCGGAATGACCGCGTAGGCGTCGGTGAAGACGGCCCGCCCGGTCGTGAGGTCGGTCTGCGGCGGCAGGCCGCCGCTTGGTGCGAAGTAGTTGGCCATGATGTCCCCTAGCCGGAATCAGGCCGACGGGGGAAGCCGCTCGCGCAGGGTCGGGGGCACGTATCGCAGGATCAGGGCCCGGACCGACTGCCAGCCCGCGCCCAAGCCCACGAGCAGCGCGCCGAGCGCGAGGATCGTCGGCGCGGCCCCCTGGCCGTCGGTCGCGATGACGATGAGCGCCACGAGATAGCCCACGGCCGAGATCAGGAACGAACGGCGGTCGATGGCGATCGCGACCAGCGCGAACGCGAGGAGGAGGAGACCGAGCGCGAGGCTGGCCGGCCCCGTATCCTGCCCGATCAGCGTCAGGGCGACGGTGTTGACGATGGCGGGGGCCGCGATGATGTGAAGCCAGAAGCCGTTGGCCGAGCGCAGGCCAACGCGGTGCGGATCCGACATGTCGAAGCGCATCGCCAGCGCGAAGAGCGCCAGTCCGAAGAGGAGCGTGCCCCAGGCGAACGGGCCTTCGGACGAGAGACGGAACAGGTTGTCCCCCTCGAGCGGCACCTCCGACAGCGATGCCAGCCCCACCATCAGGCAACCGAAGGCCGAGGCGGCGAGAATCGCCATCGCGAAGGGCACGCGGTAGCGCAGCCAGTAGGCGAAGGTCGTCGCCGTCGTCAGCGCGAGCGGCAGGACCGATCCCTCGAGGTCCATGCCGCCGAAGACACTGATGCTGCGGTTCCACATCGACCAGAAGGCGAAGGCAGCGGCGGCCCAGCCGACGGTCAGCGCGATGGCCGGTGCGATCATGCGGCGGCGACGGATGAAGTATTCCGCCAGAAGCGCGATCAGCACGAGCGTCGCGATGCCGGCAACGAGCGAGACGGTGCGGAAATTGCCGGCATCCGCGATGACGAGCGACCAGACTCCGAACCAGCCGAAGGACAGGATCCCGAGACCCACCACGATGAAGATCTCGTTGAAGCCGCGGAAGAGCTCGAACGGCTCCTCGCCCGGACGAAGGGACAAGCGGCCCCGGCGGCGCGCGTCGGCGAGGCCCACGAGGCTGGCGGCCTGTGCCTCCGTGAGGGTGCCGGCGCCGACCGCGGCGCGCAGATCGTCGCGCTCGATCACGCTTCGATCGTCTCGAGCGTGAGGCTGCCATTGGTGTAGACGCAGACGTCGGCGGCGATCGCCATGGCGCGGCGCGCGACCTCCTCGGCCGAAAGGTCCCCGTCCATCAGCGCGCGCCCTGCGGCCAGCGCGTAATTGCCGCCCGATCCGATGGCCGCGATGTCATGCTCGGGTTCCAGCACGTCGCCCGCGCCGGTCACCACCAGAAGGTCCGTGCCATCGGTCACGATCAGCATCGCCTCGAGCTTCTGGAGGTATTTGTCCGTCCGCCAGTCCTTGGCCAGCTCGACGCAGGCCCGCTGGAGCTGGCCCGGCGTGGCCTCGAGCTTCTGCTCCAGCCGCTCGAGCAGGGTGAACGCATCCGCCGTCGAGCCCGCGAAGCCGCAGACCACGTCGTGCCCGCCGGGCGAGAGGCGGCGCACCTTGCGGGCCGTGCCCTTCATCACCGTCTGGCCGACACTGACCTGCCCGTCGCCCGCGACGACGACATGGCCGCCCTTGCGGACGCCGATGATGGTGGTGCCGTGCCAGCCGGGAAAATCGCTCATGCCGTGGTCCTCCTGCCGCGCGAGGGCGCGCGGTCGCATGGCCCCGATATGGGTCAGGCGTCGGCGAACCGCCAGCCTTTGCGCCGTGGAACGCGCACGGCGAGCATCGGCATCAGCCACGGGCCGCGGAAACGGTTCAGGTCCAGCGCCTCGTAGACGCCGGTCGTGCGGTGCCCGTCGATCACGGTTTCCACGGCGCAGCGGTTGTAGAACGGCGCGTCCAGCATGGTCTTCACCTGCCGCGGCGCGTGGCCCGCATCGCAGCGCGTCTCGCGGCGCACCAGCCAGTTCGAGCGGCGGAAGCGTTGCAGGGGCGGCGCCTCGATCGCCTCGCAACCGCCGTCGCGGTCGAAGCGCAGCGCCACGCCCAGGGTCGAGCCGTCGCGGCGCACCGCGTCATAGAACGCGACCGCGCCCTCGGGCGTCGGGAACCGGCCCCAGGTCCAATAGTCGAAATCCGCCTCGAGCGCGCGGGTGCCGAAATTGGCGTCGAGATAGCCGTGCCCGTCCCAGGTCCAGCCGGGCCGATCGATCTCGACCGAGATATCGGCCACGGGCGCGAAGGGTCGCCAGACATGCGCGCCATCCTCGGTCAGCGGCACCTCGACATCGGTAATCGCGCTGGGCGTGACGGTGATGCGCCCGCGCAGGCGCTGGGCATGGGGGGTCGAGACCTCGTCGAGATCGATGACCAGCCGCCCGCCTTCCCAGCGAAGCGACGACGGCCCGACGGTGAAGTTGTCCTCGGTCTGGCGTAGCGCGGCACGGCCCCGGTCGGTCATCGCCCAGCGCCCGCCCCGGCCGTAGGTGACGACGTTGATGCAGATGTTGTCCTCGGGGTCGGCGCGTCCCGACCAGCGATACCATGGCGAGAAGACCGACCCGATGAAGGCGATCACCGAGACGGCGCGTTCCCCGTCCTCCGAGAGGCCGTCGATATACCACCACGCATACCCGTCCGGCGGGACGGCGAGCGCGAAGTTCGGTCGCTCTCGATCGCCTCGGCCGCGAGCCTGCCGGACGTGGCCGCCATCGGGATGCCCGCCCCCGGATGCGCTCCGCCCCCCGCCAGGTAGAGCCCTTCGATCTTCGTCCGCGCTCGCGGCCGCTGGAACGCTGCCATCATGCCCTCGGGCGACAGCCCGTAGAGCGATCCGCGACTGGCCGGGAACATCGCCCCGAACTGCTCGGGCGTCGTCAGGGCCGTGATCTCCGGGCGCGGATCGAACCGCAGGCCCATCGAAGCCAGTCGCGTGAAGGTCGTCTCTCGGCATCGGGATTGCTCCTCGGGGTCGGGGTGGGCGCCGGTGCGGGGCGGGCCGTTCATGATGATTTCGAAGCGCTCGGGGCCGGTCGGCGGCGCGCCGCCCCGGTCCTGCGCGCAGACATAGAGGGTCGGGTCGGCGGGCATGTCGCCGCGCGCGACCTCGACGAACTCCGAGTTCGGGGTGCGGGCGAAGAAGACGTTGTGATGTTCCGGCGCGCGCCCGGTCGGCGTCGCGGCAAAGGACCAGACATAGGCCGAAAGGCTGCGCGCCGCGACGGCGGGTGCCGGGACGGACCGGCGCAGCGCGTCGCCCAGAAGGCCGTCGTGCAACGCATGGGGATCACCGTTGAAGACGACCCGGTCGGCGGCGATGTGCTCGCCTTCGGTTCGGACGCCGGTGACGCGGCCGCCCTCGGTCTCGATCCGGGCGACGGGTGTTCCCAGCCGGATATCGGCCCCTGCGGCTTCGGCGATGGTCGCCATGGCCCGCGCCAGCTGGGCCATGCCCCCCCGGACGGCCCAGACGCCGCGCGATTCGGCGTGCCAGATCAGCGAGAGCAGGGCGGGCGACGCGGTGGGATCGCCGCCGACATAGGTGGCGTAGCGCCCGAAGAGCTGGCGCAGACGGGGATCGTCGAAGCGCCGGGCCAGGTCGGCCGCCATCGTGCGTCCGGGTGCCATGGCACCGATGAGCCGGGGGTTGCGCGCCACGACACCGGCCATCCCGAGGAGCGATGGCGCCCCGGATTGCATCATCGGCCCCTCGAACGCCGCGAAGAGCCGGGCCATGTCGCGGTGGAAGGTGTCGAACGCCACGGCGGCGCGGGCCCCGGCGAAGGCGCCGATGGCGTCCCGCGATCGGTCCGCGTCGGCGAAGAGGTCGAGCGTCGCGTCCCCGTCCCAATGATGGCGCGCCAGCATCGGGAGCGGGTCGAGCGTGACATGATCGGTCAGCGCCTGGCCGCAGGCGTCGAACAGCTCCTCGAAAATCGGGCGCAGCGTCAGGACCGTCGGACCGGCATCGACCGGGCCTGCCACGCTCGGGACCGTGCGCATCTTGCCGCCGACATCGGACCGCGCTTCGAGGACCGTCACGTCGTGGCCGCGATGCGTCAGCCGCATGGCCGCCGCCAACCCGCCGATCCCGGCCCCGATGATGACGATACGCTCGGACATGACCCCACCGTCGTTGACAGCCGCCTAATGTGTCAACATCATGTGACACCAACTGTCATTTCAAAATGACATCTTGAGCGCGAGGTCTGCCATGCCCCTGACCAGCCGGATCGAAGGCGCCATCGACGCCGCCCTGACGCGCGCGACGCGCGGAACGGTGCCGCGCAAGCTCGCCGCGGCGCTCGATCACGCAGTCAAGCCAGGCGGTGCGCGCATCCGTCCGACAATCTCGCTTTCGGTGGCGCTGGCGTGCGGCGACGACCGCCCGGCCCTCTCGGATACGGCGGCGGCGGCGATCGAGCTGATCCATTGCGCCTCGCTCGTGCATGACGACATGCCCTGTTTCGACGATGCCGCCATCCGCCGCGGCAAGCCGTCGGTGCACCGGGCCTTCGGCGAGGATATCGCGCTCCTGACCGGGGACAGCCTGATCGTGCTGGGGTTCGACATCTTGGGGCTCGCCGCGCAGGACCATCCGACGCGCGCGGGGCAGCTGGTGCTGGAACTGGCGCGCTTTACCGGCATGCCGCACGGCATCTGTGCCGGGCAAGGCTGGGAGGCCGAGGAGGTGATCGACCTCCAGACCTATCACCGGGCCAAGACCGGCGCGCTGTTCACGGCGGCCACCCGCATGGGTGCCGTCGCCGCAGGGCGCGATCCCGAGGAATGGAACGAGTTGGGCGCGCGCATCGGCGAGGCGTTCCAGGTGGCCGACGACCTGCTCGACGTGATGCAGCCCAGCGACGTGACCGGAAAGCCCGTGGGTCAGGATGCCCTGCATGGCCGCCCGAGTGCTGTGGGAGAGCTGGGGATCGACGGCGCAATCCGGCGGCTGGAGGATATCCTCTCGGGTGCCATCGCCTCGATTCCCGCCTGCCCGGGCGAGGCCATGCTGGCCGAGATGGTGCGCCGCACAGCCAAGCGCCTGACCCCTGCGCATCACGCCGCCCATGGCACCGCGGCCGAGTGAGGTGACCCTCGCCGAGCCGCGCCTGCCCGCATCCGCACCGCGCGCGGGCTGGGCCATGCGCCTCGTCGCATCGCGCGGGTTCCAATCCATCGTCGCCGCCATTCCCGGCCTGCGCCGCATCGCGCGTGCCGATGGCGAGGCGCTGTTCGATCTCGTCGCGGGCTTCGTCCATTCCCAGATCCTGAGCGCCGTGGTCGAGCTTCGACTGCTGCACCTGCTGATGGACGGTCCGGCCGAGGCACGCGACCTCGCGGCCCACGCCAGGCTCGACACGGACCGGATGACCCAGCTCTGCGACGGGGCGGTCGCGCTGGGTCTGATGCGGCGGCGGCGCGACGGGCGATATGCCATCGCGCGGCGGGGAGCGGCCCTGCTGGGCGTGCCGGGGCTTGAGGGGATGATCCGGCATCATGCCGTGCTCTACCGCGATCTGGCCGATCCGCTCGCGCTGCTCCGGGGGGGCGAGACCGAGCTGTCGGCCTTCTGGCCCTACGTCTTCGGGGCGGGCGCGGCCTCGAACCCCGAGACGGCGCGCCGCTATTCGGACCTGATGGCCGAGAGCCAGGCGCTGGTCGCCGAGGAGACGCTGCGCCGCGTCGACCTCTCGCGCGCAGGCATCGTCCTCGATATCGGCGGCGGCACGGGGGCCTTCCTGACGGCACTGGGACAGGCGCATTCCGCGCCGGAGCTGCATCTTTTCGACCTGCCCGCCGTGGTGCCCGACGCGCGCGCCCGGTTCGAGGCCGCGGGGCTCGGGTCGCGGACCCGGATCACCGCCGGGAGCTTTCGCGACGATCCCTTGCCCGGCGGCGCGGACACGATCACGCTGATCCGCGTGCTCTACGACCATGACGATGCGACGGTCGCCGCCCTTTTGCGGGCCGCGCACGACGCGCTGCCGTCCGGCGGGCGGCTCGTGGTGAGCGAGCCGATGACGGGCGGCGCGGCCCCGAACCGGTCGGGCGACGCCTATTTCGCGTTCTATTGCATGGCGATGCGAACGGGTCGCGCGCGGTCGCCGGAGCGTATCGCCACGATGCTCCGAGAGGCGGGCTTTGCGGAGGTGGACGACCATGGCACGAGCCGCCCCTTCGTGACGCATGTCCTCTCCGGCAAGCGAGTCTGACAGACCATCTGTCTAACTTAGTTGACACAGATCAACGTCACGGTAGAGTTACACCGTGTCGTGGACGCGTTGTCCGCAGACCGTGACGGGGGGCCGCGTGCAGACAGACGCCATCACCATTTCCGGGCCGCGCGACATCGCGCTTCGGACATTGGGGCTCAAGGCCCCGGGTGCAGGCGACGTGGTCGTGCAAACGCTTCATTCCGCAATTTCCACCGGCACCGAGAAGCTGCTCTGGTCGGGCGAGATGCCGCCCTTCCCCGGCATGGGCTATCCTCTGGTGCCGGGCTACGAGGCGGTGGGCGAAGTCTGCGAGTCGGGCGATTCGCGATTCGCCGTGGGCGACCGCGTCTTCGTGCCGGGCGCCGATTGCTACGACGAGGCGCGGGGCCTTTTCGGAGCCGCCGCGAGCCATGTGTCGACCGCCGCCGACCGGCTGGTCCGCATCGATGCGGGCCACGGGGCGCAGGGCGCGCTGCTCGCGCTGGCCGCGACCGCGCGCCATGCCATCGCGGGTCTTCGCACGGAACTTCCCGACCTGATCGTCGGCCACGGCACCTTCGGGCGCCTTCTGGCGCGCCTGACGATCGCCGCTGGCGGACAGCCCACCGTGTGGGAGATCGATCCGGCGCGCCGCGACGGCGCGACCGGCTATGACGTGGTCGACCCGGCGACGGACGACCGCCGCGACTATGGCGTGATCTACGATGCGTCCGGAAATGCCGCGTTGCTGGACGAGCTGATCGGGCGCACCGCGCGCGGCGGCGAGATCGTGCTGGCGGGCTTCTACGCCCAGCCGCTGAGCTTCGCCTACCCGCCCGCTTTCATGCGCGAGATCCGGCTGCGCGTCAGCGCCGAGTGGAATTGCGACGACCTGACGGCGACGCGTGACCTGGTCGAGGCGGGGATCCTTTCGCTCGACGGGCTGATCACGCACGAGGCCCGGGCCGCCGATGCGGCCGACGCCTACGCGACCGCATTCAGCGATCCGGCCTGCCTGAAGATGATCCTGAACTGGGGAACGGTCCAATGAACGACATTCCGAACCTCAAGGACTTCTCGTCCCGCCTGCGCGACGAGGCCGCCGAGGAGCCGACGCTGGAAGTGCCCCAGGGCGAGCCGACGTCGAAGACGCAGATCATCGCGATCTACGGCAAGGGCGGCATCGGCAAGTCGTTCACGCTGGCCAATCTCAGCCACATGATGGCCGAGCAGGGCAAGCGCGTGCTACTGATCGGGTGCGATCCGAAATCCGACACGACCTCGCTGCTCTTCGGCGGCAAGGCCTGCCCGACGATCATCGAGACCTCGACCCGCAAGAAGCTTGCCGGCGAGGAGGTTGCGATCGGCGATGTCTGCTTCAAGCGGGGCGGCGTCTTCGCGATGGAGCTGGGCGGCCCCGAGGTCGGACGCGGCTGCGGCGGACGCGGCATCATCCACGGCTTCGAGCTACTCGAGAAGCTGGGCTTCCACGATTGGGATTTCGACTACGTCCTGCTCGACTTCCTGGGCGATGTGGTCTGCGGCGGCTTCGGCCTGCCGATCGCGCGGGACATGGCGCAGAAGGTCATCCTCGTCGCCTCCAACGACCTGCAGTCGCTCTATGTGGCCAACAACGTCTGCTCGGCGGTGGAGTATTTCCGCAAGCTGGGCGGCAATGTCGGCGTCGCGGGCCTCGTCATCAACAAGGATGACGGATCCGGCGAGGCGCAGGCCTTTGCCGAGGTCGCGGGCATTCCCGTGCTGGCCTCGATCCCGCAGGATGACGACCTGCGCAAGAAATCCGCCAACTACCAGATCGTCGGCACCGATGCGTCGCAATGGGGCAGCCTCTTTGCCGCGCTTGGCGATGCGGTCGCCGTGGCACCCCCGGTGCGTCCCACCCCGGTGGACCAAGACGGTCTTCTGGCGCTGTTCGACGGGTCCGAGACGGGGGCCGGCATCACGCTTGAGCCAGCCACGGACGCCGACATGCGCGGCAAGTTCTACGAAGTGAAGCCGTCGCTGGAGGTCGTTTACGACGATGCCTGACGACCTCCGACATATGGAGGCCGCACCCGAATTGGGCGGCTGTTCCTCTTCGGAGACGATGGAGGCGGCTGCGCGCAAGGCGGGTCAGGGCGATCTGCTCGACCGGTTCAAGGCCGACTACCCGGTGGGGCCGCACGACAAGCCACAGAGCATGTGCCCGGCCTTCGGGTCGCTGCGCGTCGGGCTGCGGATGAAGCGCGTCGCGACGATCCTCTCGGGCTCGGCCTGCTGCGTCTACGGCCTCAGCTTCGTGAGCCATTTCTACGGCGCGCGCCGGTCGGTCGGCTACGTGCCCTTCGACAGCGAGACGCTCGTCACCGGCAAGCTCTTCGAGGATATCCGCGACGCGGTCCATGACATTGCCGACCCGTCCAAGCTCGATGCCATCGTGGTCACCAACCTTTGCGTGCCGACGGCCAGCGGCGTTCCGCTGCGCCTTCTGCCCGACGAGATCGACGGCGTTCGCATCATCGGCATCGACGTGCCGGGCTTCGGCATCCCCACCCACGCGGAGGCGAAGGATGTCCTCGCCGCCGCCATGCTTTCCTACGCTCGCAAGGAGGTGGCTGCCGGTCCGGTGCCAGCCCCCGCCGCGGGCGTGGAAGATCGTCCGACAGTCACGCTGTTGGGCGAAATGTTTCCCGCTGACCCCTTGGGGATAGCGGGAATGCTCGCGCCACTCGGTCTGGCGGCAGGTCCGGTCGTTCCCTGCCGTGAGTGGCGCGAGTTCTATTCTGCGTTGGATTGCGGCGCTGTCGCCGCGATCCACCCGTTCTACACCGCTTCCGTGCGGGAGTTTCAGGCGGCCGGACGCCCGATCCTCTCCTCGGCACCCGTGGGTGTCGACGGAACGGCCGCATGGCTCGCTTCAGTCGGCGAGACGTTCGGGATATCGGGGGCGAAGGTCTCCGAGGCGCAGAACCAGTTTCTCCCCGCGATCGAGGGCGCGCTCGCCGCGTCCCGGATCGACGGGACGGTCACGGTGTCGGGCTACGAGGGCTCGGAGCTGCTCGTCGCCCGCCTCCTGATCGAGAGCGGGGCGGATGTGCCCTATGTCGGCACCGCCTGCCCGAAGACGCCGTGGAGCGCGCCCGATGTCGAATGGCTCGAGGCGCGCGGCGTGACGATCAAGTTCCGCGCCTCGCTGGAAGACGACCTCTCCGTGGTCGAGGGCCTGCGCCCCGACCTCGCGATCGGGACGACGCCGGTGGTGCAGCGGGCCAAGGAGATGGGCATCCCCAGCCTCTACTTCACGAACCTGATCTCGGCGCGGCCCCTGATGGGCGTGGCCGGCGCGGGGTCGCTGCAGCAGGTGGTCAACGCGGCCATTGGCAACAAGGACCGCATGGGTCGGATGAAGGCGTTCTTCGAGGGCGTCGGCCATGGCGACACGGCCGGAGTGTGGGAGGGCGCACCGAACCTGCGCCCCGACTTCCGCGCCGCGCATCAGAAGAAGCTCGACAAGAAGGCGCGCGCCGATGCGGCCGCGCAGATGATCTGATGCTGGTCCAGGATCATGATCGGGCCGGTGGCTATTGGGGCGCGGTCTACGCGTTCTGCGCCGTGAAGGGCCTTCAGGTCGTCATCGACGGCCCCGTCGGCTGCGAGAACCTGCCCGTTACCTCCGTTCTGCATTACACCGATGCGCTGCCGCCGCATGAATTGCCGATCGTGACCACGGGACTGGGCGAGGAAGAGCTGGGCCGCGAGGGGACCGAGGGTGCCATGAAGCGGGCCTGGAAGACGCTTGACCCGGCGCTGCCCGCGGTCGTCGTCACCGGGTCCATCGCCGAGATGATCGGCGGGGGCGTGACGCCCCAGGGCACCAATATCCAGCGCTTCCTGCCGCGCACCATCGACGAGGACCAGTGGCAGGCCGCCGACCGCGCCATGACCTGGATCTTCACCGAGTTCGGGATGACCAAGGGCCGGATGCCGAAGGAGAAGGCGCGCGAGCCGCAGGACAAGCCCCGCGTCAACATCCTCGGGCCGATGTACGGCACGTTCAACATGCCCTCGGACCTGGCCGAGATCCGGCGTCTGGTCGAAGGGATCGGCGCCGAGGTCAACATGGTGATGCCGCTGGGCGCGCATCTGGCCGAGATGCGGAACCTCGTGAACGCCGACGTCAACATCTGCATGTATCGCGAGTTCGGGCGCGGCCTCTGCGAAGTGCTGGGCAAGCCGTATCTCCAAGCGCCGATCGGGGTGGATTCGACCACGTCCTTCCTGCGCAAGCTGGGTGAGCTGACGGGACTGGACCCCGAGCCGTTCATCGAGACCGAGAAGCATTCGACGCTCAAGCTGGTCTGGGATCTCTGGCGCAGCGTGACGCAGGATTTCTTCGCCACGGCGAGCTTCGGGATCGTCGCGAACGAGACCTACACGCGCGGCATCCGGCTGTTCCTCGAGGAGGATCTGGGCCTGCCCTGCGCCTTCGCGACCGCACGCGTCGCGGGCAAGAAATCCGACAACGACCAGGTGCGCGCCGACATCCATACCAAGCGGCCGCTGATCCTGATGGGGTCGATCAACGAGAAGATGTATCTCGCCGAGACGGCGGGCGGCTTCGGCCCGAAGCCCGCCTTCATCCCCGCAAGCTTCCCCGGCGCCGCCATCCGGCGTCATACGGGCACGCCGTTCATGGGTTATGCCGGCGCCAGCTATCTTCTGCAGGAGATCTGCAACGGGCTGTTCGACGCGCTGTTTCACATCCTGCCGCTGGGCTCCGAGATGGATGCCGGCGACGGCACGCCCAGCCAGCTTCGCCGCGACATGCCGTGGGAGCCGGAGGCTCAGGCCCTGCTCGACCGGATCGTCGACGGCTTCCCGGTCCTCACCCGCATTTCCGCCGCCAAGAGCCTCCGCGACGAGGCCGAGGCGGCGACCCTGAAGGCGGGTGCGCCCCGTGTCGACGCGGACACGGTCGCGCGCCTCGCTCCCACCCATCCCGAAAAGGAGGAGAGCCATGTCTGACATGACCTCGAACATTCCTGTCGCCCGATCCCGCAAGGAGCCGGGGCTGGAATACTGGATGTATTTCGCGCCGGTCTTCGCGCTCTCGCTGCCACTGGCGGCGGTGCGTGCGACGGCCGCGATCGTGACTTCGGACATGACGCCGCGACCCGGCATCCTGACCGATGCCTGGACCCGCGCGGGCGATGTGACGCGGACCATCTGCTCGGTCTGACGACCGGGTGACGAAATACCCCGGCACGTCAGACACGCCGGGGGTTGGATAGGCTCCCTCTCCCGTGGCCGGGCGGAACGGAGCGAACGGTTTCATCCCCCGCCAGGGGGGTGGACGGCCGGTGTCGCAATGAGGCGGCGCCGGGGCCCGGCCGCAGGGTGTGCGGCGTCGGCTTCATAGGAGTTTTCCAATGGCTGACAGAACTGACCTGTCTTTTACGGGTCTCACCGACGAGCAGGCCCAGGAGCTGCATGCGGTGTATTTGAGCGGGCTCTGGCTTTTCACGGCCGTGGCCGTCGTCGCTCACATACTCACGTATATCGTGTTCCCGTGGTTCAGCTGGTGACGGAGGGTGGATATGAGCAAGTTCTATAAGATCTGGCTGGTCTTCGACCCCCGCAGGGTTTTCGTCGCGCAGGGAGTCTTTCTCTTCCTGCTCGCCGTGATGATCCACCTCGTCCTGCTTTCCTACGATGGGTACAACTGGTTCGAGCTCAGCTCGGACGCACGCCTCGTCGTCGTGGAATGATCCCGGGATCATGAACACGGTCGCGGGCGGCCTCCGGGTCGCCCGCACCAACCCCACAGGAAATTCCGACGGCCGGTTTCTCGAACCCCCCGTCCCTCAACCGCGGAGGCTGCCCCGATGGCATTGCTCAGCTTCGAGAGAAAATACCGTGTCCGTGGCGGGACATTGATCGGGGGCGATCTGTTCGATTTCTGGGTCGGGCCCTTCTATGTCGGCTTCTTCGGCGTCACGACCATCTTCTTCGCCGCCCTCGGCACGCTGCTGATCTTCATCAGCACGGCCTGGCAGGGCAACTTCAACCCGTGGACGATCAACATCGCACCGCCCGATCTCGCCTACGGGCTGGGCATGGCGCCGCTGGCGCAGGGCGGGTTCTGGCAGATCATCACGATCTGCGCGATCGGCGCCTTCGTCAGCTGGGCGCTGCGCGAGGTGGAGATCTGCCGCAAGCTCGGCATGGGCTACCACGTGCCCTTCGCCTTCGGAGTCGCCATCTTCGCCTTCGTGACGCTGAACGTGTTCCGCCCCGCGCTGATGGGCGCCTGGGGCCACGGCTTCCCCTACGGGATCTTCAGCCATCTCGACTGGGTGTCGAACACCGGCTACGCCTATCTGCACTTCCACTACAATCCGGCTCACATGCTCGCGGTGACGCTGTTCTTCACCACGACGCTGGCACTCGCGCTGCACGGCGCGCTGATCCTGTCGGCGGCCAACCCCGAGAAGGGCGAGGCGGCCAAGACGCCGGATGACGAGGATACGTTCTTCCGCGACTTCATCGGCTACTCGATCGGCACGCTTGGCATCCACCGCCTCGGGTTCCTGCTTGCGATCAATGCCGGCTTCTGGAGCGCGGTCTGCATCATCATCAGCGGACCCGTCTGGACCAAGGGCTGGCCCGAGTGGTGGAACTGGTGGCTGGAGCTGCCGATCTGGCCCGCCGTCCAGGGAGGACTCTGAGATGTCATGGATGCCTGAATATCAGAACATCTTCACCCAGGTTCAGGTGCAGGGCGCACCCGAGATGGGGATGGACAACGAACACGAGATGTTCCGCGAGCGCACCAAGGGCGCCAGCTTCTCGACGCTGATCGGCCTGATCGGCAACGCGCAGCTCGGCCCGATCTATCTCGGCTTCTTCGGGGTCATCAGCCTCGCGACCGGGACGCTCTGGCTCAACATCATCGGGTTCAACTTCCTCGCGCAGGTCGACTGGTCGATCCCCGAGTTCATCCGGCAGCTCTTCTGGCTGTCGCTCGATCCGCCCTCGCCCGAGCACGGCCTCCACATGCCGCCCTTGAAGGATGGCGGCTGGTACATGATCTCGAGCTTCCTGCTCCTCGTGTCGGTCATCTCCTGGTGGCTGCGGTCCTACTGGCTCGCGCAGCAGCACAAGATGGGCAAGCACGTGGCCTGGGCCTTCGGCGCGGCGATCTGGCTGTTCCTCGTCCTCGGTCTCTTCCGCCCGATCTTCATGGGCTCCTGGTCCGAGATGGTACCCTACGGGATCTTCTCGCATCTCGATTGGACGACGGCCTTCTCGATCCGCTACGGCAATCTCTACTACAACCCGTTCCACTGCCTTTCGATCGTGTTCCTCTACGGCTCGGTGCTGCTCTTCGCGATGCACGGCGCGACCATTCTCGCCGTGACCCGCTACGGCGGCGACCGCGAGCTCGAGCAGATCTACGACCGCGGCACCGCGACGGAACGCGCCTCGCTCTTCTGGCGCTGGACCATGGGCTTCAACGCCACGATGGAAGGCATCCACCGCTGGGCGTGGTGGTTCGCGGTCCTGACCCCCATCACCGGTGGCATCGGCATCCTTCTGACCGGGACGGTCGTCGACAACTGGTTCATCTGGGCGCAGGAGCATCACTTCGCCCCCACCTACCTCGAGCCCTACGGCTATGAGGTCTATGTCCCGGAGGCGAACTGATGTTTCCCAAATGGTTCGGCGACTGGAATGCCGAGAATCCCACCAATGTCTTCGGCCCCGCCATCCTGGTGGGGGCCGTGGGCGGGGCCCTCTTCGTCGCGGCCATGGTCGTCACCTACGGCCAGCCCTTCAACGACGAGTTCGACCAGACCGGCCCGCGCGGCACGGGGATGCAGATTGCGGCGATGACGCGCTCCGTCGATCCCACGATCGCGGAGTACTACTCCGAGCCGCCCTACGAGCTGGAGGCCGGCGAACAAACGGCGGGCGAGCTTTATGAGAACGTGCAGGTGCTGGGCGAGGTGTCGGATGGCAACTTCAACCGCCTGATGAACGCGATGACCCAGTGGGTGTCGCCGGACGAGGGCTGTACTTATTGCCACGTCGTGACCGAGGACGGGGACGTCAACTACGCCTCGGATGCGAATTACACGAAGGTCGTGTCGCGGCGCATGATCCAGATGACCCAGTACGTGAACGACGAGTGGTACGCCCACGTCAACGCGAATGCCGAGGTCGGGGTCAACTGCTACACCTGCCACCGTGGCCAGCCGGTCCCGTCCGAGGTCTGGTTCCGCATCGACCCGGTGACGCAGGCGACCGAAGGTTGGGCGTCCGTGCAGAACCGCGCCACCGCCATGTCGCAGAGCACGTCGCTGCCCTCGGACGCGCTCTATCGCTACCTGCTCGAGGACAACCGGATCACGGTCCACGACCTCGAGAGCCGGGTCGCCGGGGTTCCGGGCGAAGGCGACTACGCCTCGATCCAGGATACCGAGCGAACCTATGCGCTGATGAACTACTTCGCCAACTCGCTGGGTGTGAACTGCGTGTTCTGCCACAACAGCCGGGCGTTCTACGACGCGGGCCAGTTCACGCCGCAATGGGCGACGGCGTCGCTGGCCATCGAGATGGTGCGCGACATCAACGGCACGTTCCTCGAGCCGCTGGGCCCGGTCTATCCGCCGGAGCGCCTCGGGCCGGTCTATGCCGACGCGCCCAAGGCCGCCTGCAAGACCTGCCACAAGGGCTACAACAAGCCGCTGCAGGGCATGAACATGACCGCCGACTGGCCCGAGCTGACGCTCGTCGCCAACTGACCCCCCTCGGCGCGCCGCCCCAGCCGCGCCGGACCGCACAAGACGAAGACAGGCGCGCCCCCGACAGGTGGCGCGCCTGTTCCATTCCGGGCGACAGCGCTGCTCGTCGCCTGAGACGGCGCGCGTTCGGGGATGCGGAGCCGGTCCCGGCGCGACGGCGGCGACAGGTGAGCAGACATGTCCGCATCCGGAGGGCCATCGCGGCGGTCTCGCGATCAAGGCACCAAGCGATGTCAGACGATGACGCGGCAAGCCGCGACGGATCTCACACGCGCATGTCCGCCCCGAAGATCGCCTCGGCATGTTCGGCCATGTAGATCCGCAGCCACGGCGTAAAGCGTTCGGGCGCGGCCGCGATCTCGGCACGGAGATCATCGAGCACGGTCCAGCGAATGGCCTGCACCTCGTCGGGGTTGAGATCGTGGGGCAGGTCGGCGGGCGCGTCGGCGGTGAAGACCTCGACCACCTCGTGCTCGACCAGGCCGCCACCGACATCGGCGCGATACTCGATACCGGGCCGCGGGAAGAGGACGAGTCCCTCGATCCCCAGCTCCTCGCGCAGGCGGCGGGTGGCGCAGGCGGCGCCGTGCTCCATCCAGTCGGGATGGGTGCAGCAGGTGTTCGCCCACAGATTCGGCGTGTGATATTTCGAGGCCGCCCGCTGCTGGATCAGCAGGCGGTCGCCATCCATCACGAAGACCGACACCGCCTTGTGGCGCAGGCCTCGACGATGCACCTCGAGCTTTTCGACAGGCGTCAATGTGCCGTCGATCCAGGCGGGAATGAGTGTCGTCATCGCCTACTCCGCGGGATGGGTCGCCCGCGGGGCGCGGCCCATCGCGGGCACGATCCCCAGAAGATGCGCGACGTTCTTCAGGCCGATCTTCAGATGCGCGAGCGGACGCGCCTTGACCAGTTCCTTGTTCATGTAGGCCTCGAAGGTCAGGCGCTGGACGTCGATATCGTGGCAGAGCGTCACGAAGCGCTCGCGCCGCTCGTCGGAGCGGTAATAGGCGTTCTGCATCGCGCCCAGCACTTTGAAGACCGCCTTGTGGTCCTTCATGAAGAGCTTGCGCGCGAGGGCCAGGTGTTTCGTCTGACCGGTTGCCAGCACCTTCTCGCAGGCGAGTGCCGCGACCCGGCCGCCGACCATCGCGTAGAAGATCCCCTCGCCCGAACTGGGTGCCACGACCCCCGCTGCATCACCCGCAAGGACCACATCTCGGCCATTGTCCCAGCGATCGAGCGGCTTCAGCGGAATGGGCGCACCCTCGCGGCGGATCGTCTCGCAGTCGCTGAGGCCCGAGGCCGCGCGCAGATCGGCGGTCGCCGCCTTGAGGTCGACGCCGTCCTTGCCGGTGCCCATGCCCACGGAGGCCTGCGCGCCATGCGGAAAGACCCAGCCATAGAAATCGGGAGAGATCGCGCCGTCATAGATCACGTCGCAACGCTTTGGGTCGTAATTGGCCGCCTTGGGCGGGGCCGAGATGATTTCGTGATAGGCGATCACGTAGGGGATCGTGTCGCCGCCCGGCACCTCGGCGCGGCCGAGCTTCGATCGCGCACCATCGGCCCCGATGACCAGCCGGGTGCGCAGGCGCTGGTCGGTGCCGTCGGCCTTGTCGCGGAACACCACGGTCGTCGCGTCGCCGTCGCGTTCGATCCGCAGGAAGGTGCCGGTATGGCGATGCGCGCCGGCGCGAACGGCTCGGTCGCGCAGGAACACATCGAAATGCTCGCGATCGACCATGCCGACATATCCGTCCTCGATCGGAATATCGACATGGCGGCCCGTGGGTGAAACCATGCGGGCGGTGTCGATCCGGGCGACGATCTGGCTGTCGGGAACGTCGAAATCGCGGATCAGGCGGGGCGGCACCGCGCCGCCGCAGGGTTTGATGCGCCCGGCCTTGTCGATCAGGGCGACGCTGTGCCCCTTAAGGGCCAGGTCATGGGCCGCGGTCGCCCCGCATGGGCCACCTCCGACGACGACGACGTCATGGATCATGGTCATTCTCCGGGGACGAGTGTGGGGGTGGGGGCGGGCACGGTGCGGGTCGCCATCAGGGCGGCGAAGAGGAAGAGGCCCGCTTCGATCACGAAGACGGTGCCGAAGGCCTGCGCGTCGGGGAGGCCGGTCCTGAGGAGATCGGCCAGCGCCGCACCCGTCAGTCCGCCAAAGCCTGCGGCCACGGCCTGCGCCGCACCCCAGAGCCCCATGCGCGTGCCTTCGCGAGATGCGCGGCCTTCGCCCGCCAGCGCCATCATCGCACCGATGGCGGCGACCGCGAACATGCCGTTGAAGAAGCCGAGTGCTATGGTCGCGGGCACCAGCGGGGCCTGCGCGGCGATCGCCGCCAGCGCCAGTGCCGATCCGAGGCAGCCCGCGATCACCCAGTGGCGCAGGCCGCCGATCCGAAGGCCGGTGGCCATGATCCCGACCGTGACCATGCCGATGAAGACGCCGCCGTTCTGGGCCCCCGACAGGGACGTGCTCTGGCCCGGCGTGAAGCCATGGGCGAGGCCGGCATAGGGCTCGAGGATGAGCTCCTGCATGAAATAGGCGGTCATCGAGAGGAAGACGAAGAGCGTGAAGGCCCGCGCGCGCGGCTCGGCCCAGACCTCGGCCAGCCCGGCCATGAGCTTCGGCGCGGGCGTCGGCGGTACGGCGGGGACACCGCGCTCGATCCGGCCCATGGCGAGTGCCGCCAGAAGCGTGGCGACCACAGCGAGCGCGCCGGTGATCTTCAGGAGGCGGGCGGGCGTGTAAGGGTCGAGAAGCTGACCGATCAGACCGGCCGTCAGCGCGATCCCGAGAATCATCATCAACCAGGTGATCGTGGCGGCCGCGGCCCGGCGGCGTGGCGCCGTAGCCGAGGCGAGCAGCGCCAGAAGCGACGTGCCCGACGCGCCGACCCCCAGCCCGATCAACGTGTAGGCGAGGATCGAGACGGCGAGGCCGGCGGCGAAGCTTTCGGCGAGGACGATGATGCCGCAGGCGGCCAGCACCGCCCCGAGCCCCAGCGCCGCCATGCCGCCCACGATCCATCGCGTGCGATTGCCGGTCACATCCGAGCGATAGCCCCAGCCGGGCCGCGTGACCTGGATGCCGTAATGCAGCCCGACCAGCAGGCCCGGCAGCACCGCCGGCAGCGACAGTTCGACCACCATCAAGCGGTTCAGCGTCGAGGTGGTCAGAACGACGATCGATCCCAGCGCCATCTGCACGAGGCCGAAGCGGGCGATCTGGATCCAGCTCAGCATCTCACATCCCCTCGAGTGCCAGCGCGGCGACCATCATGCCCGCAACCGACAGAAGGACGCCCGTGCCGTTATACCAAGGCGCGAGGCCCTTCGGATCGGTCAGCATCCGGCGCATGGCAAGGATCTGGAGGCCGATCAGCCCGGCGATGATCGCAGCGTGGATCGGTGCGCCCCACAGGACGAGGGCCCCGACGACGGCAACCTGCGGCACGGCCATGATCCAGCAGGCGACGCGGGCTGCGCGGTCGGGGCCCAGCGTCACCGGCAGCGAGTTCACGCCGTGGACGCGGTCGCCTTCGAGCGCCTTGAAGTCGTTGAGCGTCATGATGCCATGCGCGCCGATGCCATAGGCCAGCGCCACGATCAGGATGCGCGCATCCGGCATCCCGGCGGCGAGGACGGCGGCGCCGGTGATCCAGGGCAGCGTCTCGTAGCTGAGTCCGACAAGACCCGGCCCCCACCATCCCGACCGCTTGAGGCGAATCGGCTCGGCCGAATAGCCCCAGGCGGCAGCCACGGCGAGGCAGGTCGCGCCGAAGCCCCACGGCCCCAACTGCCAGCCGATCAGCAGCGACAGGACCGACATCGCCAACGCGATCCAGAGGCCCCAGCGACCCGGCACGCGGCCGGACGGGATCGGGCGGTCGGGCTCGTTCACCGCGTCGACATGCCGGTCGCACCAGTCGTTGGCTGCCTGGCTCATGCCGCAGGTGATCGGGCCCGCAAGGAGCAGGCCGAGGACGACGAGACCGAGCGACGAAAACGGCGAGACGCCCGAGGAAACCGCGCCGCAGAGATAGGCCCACATCGGCGGAAACCACGTGATAGGCTTGATCAGCCGCAGGAGCGCGCGTGGCTCGGGCAGACGGCGTGGTCCGGGGTGTAAGGTTTCCGTGACACTCATGCCGCGATGATAGACGCCACCGGCGTATCGTCACAAGGAATTTAAGCGGAATCTGTCCAGTGCGCGTGACAGAAGCGAGGGTTCGCCGTCACTCCTCGTCGCGCTGCAGCAGATCGTATTTGCGGAGCTTCACATAAAGGCTCTGGCGGCTGAGCCCGAGCATCTCGGCGGCGGCGACGCGGTTGTTCTCGGTCAGCTCGACGGCGGCGGCGATGCACTGCTTCTCGATCACGTCGGTCATCGAGGCCACGATCTCGCGCAGCGGCACGCTCCCGACCTGGTCGGTGGCGTCGATCGACCCGAGACCGCTTCCGGCGCTTTCGGTGGCTTCCATCCGGGCAACGGCGTCGCGCAGCACGTAGGCATGGCCGCCATCGGGTAGCGGGGTCGCGGTGACGTCGACGGGACGCTGGGATCCGAATGGCGTCACGAGCCGCGTCGTGAAGCTGCGCGGGCCGTCGGCGTCGTGCAGCACGTTGAGGTCGATGGTCCCCCGCACGAGCAATTCCGACATCTGCTGGCCCGCGACATGGCTGACCGAATCGACATCGGCGAGCGTCAGGAACGCGTCGTTGCAATCGGCCACAGCGCCGCTCGGGTCCGTCAGGACGATGCCCTCGACCGACCCATGGTAGAGCGCCGAGAGCCGCACCTGCCGCGGATCGTCGGATCGGATATCCGCATCTCCGCCGCGCGTCTCGAACCGGCAGAGCAGGATGCGCTCGCCCGCGTTGCGGAACAGCCGCGGCACCAGCGTCGCGGCCCCGCCCGCCTGGCGCATCTGCACGGCGAGCGAGGTGCCGTCCGCAGCCACCAGCGCGTCGATGAACTCGCCGCGGCGGCGTCCCTCGAAGGCCTGGGTGAAGGGAGAGCCGGTCAGTTCGGGAACGCCGCCGCCGAGCATCCGCGCGGCGGGCGCGTTCAGATCGACGATGCGCCCGCTGGCCACGTCCACCAGCACGAGCGGGTCGCGCACGCTGTCGAGGATGACGCGGTAGCGCGTCTCATGGATCCGCTCGGTCTGGTAGTCGCGCTCCAGCGCGAGCTGGGCCTTGACCAGACGCTGCTGCAATTCGGCGAGCGGGCGCATGTCGCGCCCCAGCATCAGCACCCGGCCGTCGCGCCCGGTACGGTGGAACGTGTAGCGGACCGGGAAATCCCAGATCGCCCCGTCGGCGTGGTTGACCTCGATCGCGTCGGGTCGACCGGTGCGGCCTTCAGACACGGCCTCGAGCTGATCCTTGACCTTGGCCAGGCTGTCGGGCGCGAGGAAGGACGCGATCTCTCGGCCTTCCCAGTGGTCGATGCGACCGATGCCGGAATTCAGCGGATTCGTCGTCACCGACAGGACGCGCCCGTTCTCGGAAATCAGAAGCGCGAGATCGGCGGCGGTCGCGACGATATCCCCGAAATACTCGGGCGCGATCCGCGGCCCGCTCCGTTCATTCCAGAAATCGCTCTCGCGCGTGTTCATCGCGCCAACTCCAGCGGCTTGGGGGCCAAGTTGCCCCGGAACGGGGTCCCGCATATCGTCACGAGAGGGCCGGGGAAAGACATGGCGCGAGATCGCAGAAAGCCAAGGCATCCGCGGCGGAATTGGTTCCGAGGTCGCCCCCCGCGCGAACCCCGAGGTCGGGGTCGGTGATCAGCGCTGCGCCACCGACGACGACCGGCAGCGCGCGGCGCACATGTCGCCGCAGGTCGCGGATCAGTTCGGGCACGCGGGCCGCCGCGCGGCCGCTGCTGGAGGAGATCATCAGCGCCGCGGCCGGGAAGCGTTCGAGCAGGGCGGGGATGTCGCGGACCGCCGTGCCCGCCACGAGGCGGACGGGCGCGCCGAGGCGGCGCATCTCCTCGGCGGCGAAGGTCGCGGCGAGCGCATGCTGCTCCCAGACCGGAACGATCATCGCGACGGCGGGCATCTCGGCCGGCGGCAGCGCGATGCGGCCGAGGCGGCGCACCCCGTCCTGAATGCGTGCGGCGGCGATCGTCACGTCGACGAAGGACAGGCGGTCATGGTTCCAGCCGTCTTCGAGCCGGAGCGCGATGGCTGGCAGGATATCGGTCAGCATCCAGCCGGACAGACGCACGTCGCTGCGGGCCTGTGCAATCAGGGCGCGGCGGGGCACATCCTCTTCGTGGAGGAAGATCCGCTCGCCCAGCTCCACCAGCGCCGCGGTGACGCCGGGATCACCCGGAGCCGCGGGCATCAGCCGGAGTGCCAGTGTCAGCAATCCGGACCCGTCCAGCGTGTCGTGAATCGTCGGGATCAGGATCTTCGCGCGATACGCTGCGCTGTCGTCGTAGGGGGTCGTCATGCGTCGCCTCCCTCGTGACCGGGGCTTCGGTAAACCAAGCGCTCGACCGGCCGATGTCAAGTTTGAGTTACGGCCGAAGGGTAGGTGACCGTCGTCCCATCGTGACACATCGTCCCCCGTAGTGTAAATTGAAATTGACACCAGCCGCGTAACTCCGATGATACGTGCAACTGACAGGGGGGGAGTCGTCACATGAAGGTGCCGCGCCGAACCCGCGCCCGCACCCGGCTCTATTCGCCGGAGGAACGCGCGAGACGAGACCGGACCGTCTGGACCCTGATCCAAGGGCTTCTGGCGCCGTTGCAGTTCGTCGTGTTTCTCGTCTCCCTCGTCCTCGTGATCCGCTACCTCGCGACCGGCACCGGTTACGGGGCAGCCTCCGCCTCGATCGTGGTGAAGACGGGTGTCCTCCTGACGATCATGGTCACCGGCTCGATCTGGGAGAAGGTGGTCTTCGGCCGCTGGCTCTTCGCACCGGCCTTCTTCTGGGAAGACGTCGTCAGCTTCGGCGTCATCGCGCTGCATCTGACCTATTGCTGGATGCTCTGGGACAGCAGCTTCGCGCCACTGGCCGAGATGGCCGTCGCCCTGACAGCCTATGCCGCCTATCTCGTGAATGCGGGGCAGTTCCTCTGGAAGCTGCGCGCCGCCCGCCTCGAGGCGCCCGCATGAGCGTGGGCTGCACCGATACACCGGTCCTGCGCGAGCGGGGGCAGCACGAGGTCTTCTGCGGTCTCACCGGGATCATCTGGCTGCACCGCAAGATGCAGGACGCCTTCTTCCTCGTGGTCGGATCGCGCACCTGCGCGCACCTCCTGCAATCCGCCGCCGGCGTGATGATCTTCGCCGAGCCGCGCTTCGGCACCGCCATCCTCGAGGAGGGCGACCTCGCCGGCCTCAAGGACGCCAATGACGAGCTCGACCGCGAGGTGGCCCGGCTGCTGGAGCGGCGGCCCGACATCCGGCAACTCTTCCTCGTCGGCTCCTGCCCCTCGGAGGTCATCAAGCTCGATCTCGCCCGCGCGGCCGAGCGTCTGTCCGACGCCCATGCGCCGCATGTGCGGGTGCTGAACTATTCCGGCTCGGGCATCGAGACGACCTTCACCCAGGGCGAGGATGCCTGCCTCGCCGCGATGGTCCCGAAGCTGGAGGCAACCGACGCACCGAACCTTCTGCTCGTGGGCGCGCTGCCCGACGTTGTCGAGGATCAGGCGCGCGCGCTTCTGGCCGGAATGGGAATCGAGCAGGTGCAGGTCCTTCCGGGGCGACGCGCCGACCAGGATCCGCAGGTTGGGCCGAACACCCGCTATGCATTGTTGCAGCCATTTCTCGGCGACACCTCCGACGCGCTGGACCGGCGCGGTGCCACCCACATTCCCGCCCCGTTCCCATTCGGCGAGGAGGGGACGACGCTCTGGCTGCGCGCCGTGGCCGATGCGTTCGGCGTCGATGCCGATACGTTCGACCGCGTCACCGAGGCGCCCCGCGCCCGTGCTCGGAAGGCCGTCGCCGCCGCAACCGAAACGCTGGCTGGCAAGCGCGTCTTCTTCCTGCCCGACAGCCAGCTTGAGCTGCCGCTGGCGCGCTTCCTGACCCGTGAATGCGGCATGTCCGCCGTCGAGGTCGGCACCCCGTTCCTGCATTCGCGCATCATGGCCGAGGAGCTGGCGCTTCTTCCCGAAGGACCGCGCATCGCCGAGGGGCAGGATGTCGAGATGCAGCTCGACCGCGTCCGTGCCGACCGGCCCGACCTGACGGTCTGCGGCCTCGGCCTCGCCAACCCGCTGGAGCGCGAGGGGCTGACGACCAAGTGGGCGATCGAGTTGGTCTTCACGCCGGTGCATTTCTACGAGCAGGCGGGCGATCTGGCCGCCCTCTTCGCGCGGCCGATCCGGCGCAAGGCGCTGCTTGCGCGGGACGGTCCCGCCCACGCGGTGGCGGCGGAATGAAGCTGACGGTCTGGACATACGAGGGCCCACCCCATGTCGGCGCCATGCGCGTCGCGACGGGAATGGAGGGGCTGCATTATGTCCTCCACGCGCCGCAGGGCGACACCTACGCGGATCTGCTTTTCACGATGATCGAACGGCGGGGCCAGCGGCCGCCGGTGACCTACACGACCTTCCAGGCGCGTGATCTCGGCGCCGATACGGCAACGCTGTTCAAGGATGCCTGCATGGCCGCCTACGAGCGGTTCCGCCCCGAGGCGCTGATCGTCGGCGCCTCCTGCACGGCCGAGCTGATCCAGGACGATCCCGGCGGTCTGGCCGAGCGGCTGGGCCTGCCTGTCCCCGTGATCGCGCTGGAGCTTCCGAGCTATTCCCGCAAGGAGCTGTTCGGGACGGACGAGACATTCTACCAACTTGCCCGCGCGCTGGCGCAGCCCTGCGAACGCACCCCCGAGGTGAGCTGCAACATTCTCGGACCCACGGGCCTCGGCTTCCGCCACCGCGACGACGTGATCGAGGTGACGAAGCTGCTCGACGGGATGGGGATCGCGGTGAACGTGGTGGCACCCATGGGCAGCCGCCCGTCCGACCTGGCCCGGCTCCCGGCAGCGCATTTCAACGTCGTGTTGTACCCCGAACATGCCGAAGCGACAGCCCGCTGGCTCGAGCGTGATCACAATCAACCCTATACGAAGACCATCCCCATCGGCACCAACGCGACCCGGCAACTCATCGCGGAAGTCGCCGAATTGGCCGGTCTAGAGCCTATTCTTGATGATGAGAGCCTGCGTCAGCCGTGGTGGGCCGCTTCGGTCGACAGCACATACCTGACCGGCAAGCGTGTCTTCGTCTTCGGTGACGCGACCCATGCGATGGCGGCCGCCAAGGTCGCCCGCGACGAGATGGGCTTCGAGGTCTGCGGGGTTGGATGCTACAACCGCGAGTTCGCCCGCCCGGTCCGCGCGCTGGCCCGCGAGATGAGCCTCGAAGCTGTGATCACGGACGATTATCTTGAGGTCGAGCGTGCCATCACCGAGGCCGCGCCGGAGATGATCCTCGGGACCCAGATGGAGCGGCATATCGGCAAACGGCTGGGCATTCCCTGCGCCGTGATTTCGTCGCCCGTCCATGTGCAGGACTTCCCCGCGCGTCATTCGCCGCAGATGGGGGTCGAGGGGGCGAATGTCCTTTTCGACACTTGGGTGCATCCCTTGGTGATGGGGCTGGAGGAACACCTCCTGACGATGTTCCGCGACGATTTCGAGTTCTCGGACGCGGCCGGGCCGTCGCATCATGGCGGCCACGCACCGACGGCCACAGATGCGGTCGAGCCGGTGGTGCAGCCGAACGGGGACGTCGTCTGGCTGGCCCCCGCCGAGAAGGAGTTGCGCAAGATCCCGTTCTTCGTGCGCGGCAAGGCGCGGCGGAACACCGAAGCCTTCGCCGCCGAACGCGGCGTGGCCGAGATCAGTGTCGAGACGCTCTACGAAGCGAAGGCCCATTATGCGCGGTGACGGGCCCATAACCGCCTTCGCGCCCTACCGCGTCGCCATCGTGACGCTGGACGCCCATGCGGCGGGGCCGGTCGCACGGGTCGGGCTGCGCATGGCGGCGGAGTTCCCCGGCCTCGAGGTGACGGTCCATGCCGCTGCCGAATGGGCCGAGACGCCCGATGCGCTGGCCGAGGCCAAGCGCGCGGTCGCCGAGGCCGATATCATCGTCTGCGGCCTTCTCTTCATCGACGAGCACCTGCGCGCGATCATGCCGGACCTCGTGGCACGGCGCGACGCCTGCGACGCGCTGGTCGGGATGGTCAGTGACCCTTCGGTCGTCAAGCTGACCCGGATGGGCGACCTCGACATGGCGCAGCCATCCTCGGCGGCGATCCAGCTCCTCAAGAAGCTGCGCGGCTCGAAATCGCCCTCGGGGAGCAGCGGCGAGAAGCAGATGAAGATGCTGCGGCGCCTGCCGAAGCTGCTGCGCTACGTGCCCGGCAAGGCGCAGGACCTGCGCGCCTGGTTTCTGTGCATGCAATACTGGCTGGGCGGGTCGGACGACAATTTCGAGGGCCTGCTGCGGCACCTGATCGGGCGGTATTCCGGCCGGTTCGAGACCGAGGCGCGCGCACCCGTCGAATATCCCGAAGTCGGTCTCTATCACCCGGATCTGGGCATCGTCACCGACCCCGATCGCCTGCCGCGGGCAAAGGGGCGAACCGTCGGTGTTCTGATGATGCGGTCTTATGTTCTGGCCGGCGACACCGCGCATTACGACGCCGTTATCCGCGCCTTCGAGGCGAAGGGCATGCGGGTCCGGGCGGCCTTCGCGGGCGGGCTCGACATGCGTCCCGCTATCGACGCCTATTTCTCGGACGATCGCATCGACGCGCTGGTCTCGCTCAGCGGGTTCAGCCTGGTGGGCGGGCCCGCCTACAACGACAGCGCGGCGGCAGTCGAGGTGCTGACGACGCTGGACGTGCCCTATATCGCGGCGCATCCGCTGGAGTTCCAGACGCTGGGCCAGTGGGGGAATTCGAAGCAGGGCCTCGGGCCGGTCGAGACGACCATGCTGATCGCCCTGCCCGAGATCGACGGCGCGACCAACCCGACCGTATTCGCCGGGCGCCACGACTCGGGCGGCTGCCGGGGCTGCGCGCGCAACTGCGCCGCCGACGGCTCGCGCGCGATGGCGCCCTGCCACGAGCGCATCGGGCATCTGGTCGCGCGGGCCTCGAACCTTGCGGATCTCCGGCGCTCCGACCCGCAGGCTCGCAAGATCGGGATCGTCCTCTTCAACTTCCCGCCCAATGCCGGCGCCGCCGGGACGGCCGCCTATCTGGGTGTCTGGGAATCGCTTCTGAACACGCTCCGCCGGCTGCATGCCGAGGGCCACGATGTAGACCCGCCCGCCGATGTGGACGCCCTGCGCGCCGCCGTGCTTGACGGGAATGCCGCGACCTACGGGCAAGACGCGAACGTCATCGCACGCATCCCGGCCGACCGCCTCGTGGCAGAGGATCCGTGGCTGGCCGAAACCGAGGCCGCCTGGGGCCCCGCCCCCGGACGTCAGCAGTCGGACGGTGCGGGTGTCTTCGTGCTCGGCGCGCAGTTCGGGAATGTGGTCGTCGGCCTCCAGCCCGCCTTCGGGTGGGAGGGCGATCCGATGCGCCTGATGTTCGAGAACGGCTACGCGCCGACCCATGCGTTCGGCGCGTTCTATCGCTGGATGAAGACAGAGTTCGGGGCCGACGCACTTCTGCATTTCGGGATGCACGGGGCGCTGGAGTTCATGCCGGGCCGACAGTCGGGCCTCGGGGCCGAAGACTGGCCTGACCGCCTGATCGGCGACATGCCCAACATCTATCTCTACGCGTCCAACAACCCGTCCGAAGCGACCCTCGCCAAGCGGCGGTCGGGTGCGGTGACGGTGACCCATGTGACGCCCCCGGTGATGGCGAGCGGTCTCTACAAGGGGCTTTTGGCCCTGAAAGAGAGCGTGCAGCGCTGGCGCTCGGGCGACCGCTCGGAAGATCTGGCGCGGCTGATAGCGGATCAGGCCGAGGCGGTCGATCTGGACGGGGCGCCGGACGACCTGTGGCTGGCACTGCTCGAGACCGAGCAGGCGATGATTACCGACGGGCTGCATGTCGTGGGCGCGCGGCTGAGCGATGCGCATGTCGCATCCTACGTCGCGCATCTGCCCGAAGCCGCGCGTGAGGCGGCGGCCGCCGCGCTGCGTGGTGACGCGGAACTCGACGGGCTCATGCGGGCGCTGTCGGGGCGGTTCATCGCGCCCGTTCCCGGTGGTGACCTCGTGCGTTCGCCCGAGGTCCTGCCCGCCGGGCGCAACATCCACGCCTTCGACCCGTTCCGGATGCCCACGGCCTATGCCCTGCGCGATGGCGCGGCACAGGCGGACCTGCTCCTGGCGACCCATGACGCGATGCCGCGCTCGGTCGCGCTGGTCCTCTGGGGCAGCGACAACATCAAGTCCGACGGCGTCCCCGTCGCGCAGGCGCTGGCGCTGATGGGCGCGCGGCCGCGCTTCGATCACTACGGGCGGCTCTGCGGGGCCGAATTGATCCCGCTGGCCGAACTCGGGCGTCCGCGCATCGACGTTGTGATGACGCTTTCGGGCATCTTCCGCGACCTGCTGCCGCTTCAGACCCGGATGCTGGCCGAGGCCGCGTGGCTGGCCGCCAGCGCCGACGAGCCGTCCGAGATGAACCCGATCCGGGCCCATGCGCTGGCCTATGCCGAGAAGGTCGGCTGCGATTTCGAGACGGCGGCGCTTCGGGTCTTCTCGAATGCCGAGGGAGCCTATGGCTCGAACGTGAACCAACTGGTCGACAGTGGCGCGTGGGACGACGAAGGCGAGCTGGCCGATGCCTACGAGGCGCGGAAGTCTTTCGCCTACGGGCGCGACGGCAAGGCGGCGCGCAATGCCGACCTGTTGCAGGCCGCGCTGGGCGACGTGGACCTGGCCTATCAGAACCTCGAGTCGGTCGAGCTGGGCGTGACCACGGTGGACCACTACTTCGACACGCTGGGCGGGATCAGCCGCGCGGTGAAGCGCGCGCGGGGCACCGAGGCCCCGGTCTATATCGGCGACCAGACGATGGGGGCGGCGAAGGTCCGCACGCTAGCCCAGCAGGTGGCCCTCGAGACCCGATCGCGGAGCCTGAACCCCCGCTGGTTCGAGGGGCTTCTGAAGCACGGGGCCGAGGGCGTCTCGATGATCGAGGCGCAGGTGACGAACACGATGGGCTGGAGTGCCACGACCGGCACGGTGGAGCCCTGGGTCTACCAGCGCCTGTCCGAAACCTTCGTGCTGGACGACGCGATGCGCCGTCGTCTGGCCGATCTGAACCCGAAGGCGAGCGCCCGGATGGCGAACCGCCTGCTGGAAGCCGGGGACCGCGAATTCTGGCGCCCGGATGCCGACACACTTGCCGCGTTGCAGAACGCCGCCGACGAGCTGGAAGACCGGCTCGAAGGCATCGTGGCCGCGGAATAGGAGAGAGACATGCCGAGAGACATTCCGGATCTGGGACAGGACGGCGAAGGCTCCGTTCAGGTCCATCAGGACGAAAGCGCCAAGATCGAGGGGGCCAAGGTCTTTTCGGTCTACGGCAAGGGCGGGATCGGCAAGTCGACCACGTCGTCGAACCTGTCCGCGGCCTTTACCAAGCTGGGCAAGCGCGTGCTCCAGATCGGCTGCGACCCCAAGCATGACAGCACCTTCACCCTGACGGGACGGCTGCAGAACACGGTGATCGACGTGTTGAAGGAAGTCGATTTTCATGCCGAGGAGCTGCGCCCCGAGGATTTCGTCGCGGTGGGCTACGGCGGGGTGCAATGCGTCGAGGCGGGTGGTCCGCCCGCCGGCACGGGCTGCGGCGGCTACGTCGTGGGCCAGACGGTGAAGCTCCTCAAGCAGCATCACATGCTAGAGGACACCGACGTCGTGATCTTCGACGTCCTGGGCGACGTGGTCTGCGGCGGCTTCGCGGCGCCGCTGCAGCATGCCGACCGCGCGCTGATCGTGACGGCGAACGATTTCGACTCGATCTACGCGATGAACCGGATCATCGCGGCGGTGCAGGCGAAATCGAAGAACTACAAGGTGCGGCTCGCGGGCTGCGTGGCGAACCGTTCGAAGGACACCGACGAGGTGGACCGGTATTGCCGCACGGTCGGCTTCGACCGCATCGCGCATATGCCCGATGTCGACGCGATCCGCCGCTCGCGCCTGAAGAAGAAGACCCTCTTCGAGATGCCCGACGAGGAGGATATCGTGCGCTGTCGCGCCGAGTATGTCCGGCTGGCCAAGCTGCTTTGGGACGGAACCGAGGGCAAGGCGCCGGAATCGCTGCCCGACCGCGAGATCTTCGAATTGCTGGGCTTCGACTGAATGAGCGCCACGCGCACATATGACGCCACGCGGGCTCGGGTCGAAGGCTATTTCGACCGGACCGCGACGCAGGTCTGGGATCGTCTGACCTCGGACGCGCCGGTCAGCCGGGTGCGCGCCACGGTGCGCGCGGGCCGCGACCGGATGCGGGGCGTGATGCTGTCGCGGCTGCCTGCGGACCTGCGGGGGATGCGGGTGCTGGACGCGGGCTGCGGCACCGGCGCCAAGACCGCCGCGCTCGCCGCGCAGGGGGCGACGGTGGTGGCCGTCGACATCTCTCCCAAGCTGCTCGCGATTGCGTCGGACCGGCTCGATCCCGCCCATGAGGGCCGCGTGACCTTTGCCGCGGCCGACATGTTCGACGCCGACCTCGGCACGTTCGATGCGGTCGTCGCGCAGGATTCGATGATCTATTACGGGGCGCCCGAACTGGCCGAGCGGCTGAACGGGCTGGCGCCGCGGGCGGGACAGGTCGTGTTCAGCCTCGCGCCGCGCACACCGCTCCTGATGGCGATGTTCTGGGCGGGGAAGGCCTTCCCGCGCGCCGACCGCTCGCCCGCGATGGTGCCCCATGCCGCCGCCGACCTCGCGCCCCGCCTCGACGGGTCGCTGACCGAGGTCGAGCGGGTGACGAGCGGGTTCTATATCTCGACCTGCCTGGAGCTCGCACCATGAGCGCGCCGGCGGTCCTCAAGCAGTTCGCGCTGTCGATGCTGCCCTTCTCGGATGCCGGCTCCGCCGCGCTGCCGCTGCGCCAGCTTCTGCGCCTGTCGCTCTTCCAGGTTTCGGTCGGCATGGCGGCGGTGATGCTCTTGGGCACGCTCAACCGGGTGATGATCGTCGAGCTGGGGCTGAGCGCGTTCCTTGTCGCCGCGATGATCGCGCTGCCGGTTCTGGTGGCACCGTTCCGCGCGCTTCTCGGCTTCCGGTCGGACACCTATCGCAGCGCCATCGGCTGGAAGCGCATCCCCTATCTGTGGTTCGGCACGCTGTGGCAGTTCGGCGGCCTCGCCATCATGCCCTTCGCGCTTCTGATCCTCGGGGGCTACGACCAGGTCCGGGTGCCGCCCTTCGCGGGCGAAATCGCGGCAGCCCTGGCCTTTGTGATGACGGGCCTCGGCATGCACATGACGCAGACGGCGGGCCTCGCGCTGGCCGCCGACCGGGCCGACGATGCCACCCGCCCCCGCGTCGTGGCGCTTCTCTACGTGGCGTTCCTCGCCGGAATGCTGGTCAGCGCCATCCTGATCGGATGGCTGCTCCGCGATTTCGACGGCGTGCGCCTGATCCAGGTCGTGCAGGGCACGGCGGTCGTGACGCTGATCCTCAACGTCATTGCGCTCTGGAAGCAGGAGAGCCTCCGTCCCACGACCAAGGCCGAGCGTGCCGCGCCGCCGCCGCGCTTCGCGGACGCCTGGGCCGACCTGTCGCGTGGCGGCACGGCCGGGCGGCTTCTGGCGGCGGTGTTCCTCGGGACGATGGCCTTCAACATGCAAGACGTGCTGCTGGAGCCCTATGGCGGCGAGATCCTCGGGCTTTCCGTCTCGAACACGACGCTTCTGACGGCCAGCTGGGCCATCGGCGCGCTGGGCGCCTTCGCATTGGCGGCCCGGTGGCTGACGCAGGGCATCGATCCGACCCGCATGGCCGCACGCGGCATCCTGGCCGGGATCGCGGCCTTCTCGGCGGTGATCTTCGCCTCGCCGCTGGGGTCCGCGCCGCTGTTCTTCGCGGGCGCGATGGGCATCGGCTTCGGCGGAGGGCTCTTCGCGGTCGCGACGCTGACCACTGCGATGACGCTGCCGGTGACGGATATCGCGGGCCGGGGTCTCGCCCTCGGGGCCTGGGGCGCGGCGCAGGCGACAGCACAGGGGCTTTCGACGGCGCTGGGCGGGGGTATCCGCGACGGCGTGGACGCGCTCGCGACCTCCGGCATGCTGGGCACGGCGCTGGACGACCCGGCGACGGGCTACTCCGTCGTCTACCACCTCGAGATCGGACTTCTCTTCCTGACGCTTGTGGCCTTGGGGCCGCTCGTCGGGCGCACGGACAGACCTTCAGACAGACCCGAACCGAAGGAGGCCAGGATCGGACTGGCCGACTTCCCAACATGATACGGAGGACACCCTGATGGTGGACCCATTCTTCGGCAATTTCGACCTGGCCAGCCTGTCGCTCTGGCTGTTCTGGGGCTTCTTCGCCCTGCTGATCTACTATCTCCAGACGGAGAACATGCGCGAGGGTTACCCGCTCGAGAACGATGACGGGACGCTCGCGCCGAACCAGGGCCCGTTCCCGGTGCCGTCGCAGAAGACCTTCATCCTGCCCCACGGGCGCGGCACCGTGACCGTGCCCGACGGCAAGCCCGAGGGCCGCGAGATCGCGATGGCCAAGACCGCCGTGCCGAACGGCTTCCCGTTCGAGCCGACGGGCGACCCGATGCTCGACGGCGTCGGCCCGGCCTCTTGGGCGCCGCGCCGCGACGTCCCGGAACTCGACGGCCACGGCCATCCGAAGATCGCGCCGATGGATGCGATGCCCGACTTCCGGGTCAGCGCCGGGCGCGATCCGCGCGGCCTGCCGGTCATGGGCGACGACGGCAAGATCGCCGGCACCGTCAGCGACATGTGGCTGGACGCGCCCGAACAGCATGTCCGCTATATCGAGGTCGATGTGGAAGGCGCGGGCAAGCGCCTGATCCCGATCCAGCTGGTGCGCATCCACGGCGACCATGTCGAGGTGAAGGCGCTGCATCACCGGCACTTCGCGCAGATCCCCGCAACCCGTTCGCCGACGCAGGTCACCCTGCTGGAGGAGGACAAGATTTCCGGCTTCGTGGGCGGCGGCAAGCTCTACGCCGCGCGCGACCGGCAGGAGCCGCAGCTCTGACCGCTGCGGCCTGACGACGACGAGGAGAGACCCCGATGACCGACCACGACGACTTCGACCAGGAACCGATCCGAGGGCTGCCCGAGCTGCTGCCCGAGGGCGAGGAAATCCTGTGGCAGGGCAGCCCCGACTGGTGGGCGCTGACCAAGGCGTCGTTGTCGGTCCGGGGGGTCGCGCTCTATTTCGGTCTGCTGTTCGGGTGGCAGACCGTATCGGCCGCGGCGGATGTGCCATGGGCCACGGCCCTGGCGCAGTCCTCCTTCTACCTCGTCCTCGGTGCGGTCACCTGCGCCATTCTCGCGGCCATCGGCTGGTGCCAGGCGAAGGCCGCGATCTACACCATCACCAACCGCCGCGTGATCCTGCGGATCGGGGCGGCGCTGACGATGACGCTGCAATTCCCGTTCCGCTGGATTGCGGCGGCGGACCTGACGACCCAGAAGGACGGCACGGGCACGATCGCGCTGCGCACGCTGGGCGAGACGCGGTTCAGCTACCTGATGATCTGGCCGCATTTGCGTCCCTGGCGCTTCACGCCGACGCAGCCCGCGCTTCGCGCCATCCCCAAGGCGGCAGAGGTGGCGCGTCTTCTGGCCGAGGCAGCGCAGGCCGACCTGTCCATGCCGCAGGTGACAAGCACGCCCGTGGCCCCCACACCTGACACGGGCGCGATGCCCGTCCCGGCGGAGTAGCTGCGATGACCCCCGAAGCCCGCCTCGTCAATCGCGACAAGGAAATGGTCCCCACGCTGCTTCTGCGTGCGATGGGCGTCCTCGTGTCCTGCGCGCTCTTCATCACGGGCTATGCGGCCCTCACCGATCGCCCGCTGGAAGCGATGCCCGCGCTCGACGGCGAGGCGGGCGTTGTGCGCGAGCGGACGATTTTCATCAATGCCGATGGCATGACGGGCGCGGCGCGCGTCCTCGATGCCAACGGTGTCGTCATCGCCGACCTTGATCCCAGTCAAGGCGGGTTCGTCGCAGGGGTGCATCGTGCGCTTGCGTTCGAGCGGGATCGGCGCGGCGTCGGGATGGAGGCGCCGATCCGCCTCGTCCTTTATGAAACGGGCCAGCTGTCGTTGCGTGACGATGCGACGGGATGGCGGGCCGAACTGATCGGATTCGGGGCGGAGAACGCAGACACCTTCGCCAAACTGCTGAACTGAACCAACGGGAGGAACGACCCATGGGACTGTTGACGAGAACGAGAGAGGAAGCGCCCTGCACCGTCGAGGTGTCGCACCGCTTCGAGGAACTGAGCGCCCATGTCCGGCTGGACAACGGCGCGATCATCCATCCCGGCGATGCCGTCGAGGTGCAGGGCCCCGAGATCATGGCTCCCTACGGCGAGGTCGTGCGCGAGAAGCGCACCGCGATCATCACGCGGGCCAGCGGCGTCGAGCGGATGTGGACCCGCATGACCGGCGACCTGGAGTTCATGGAGCTCTGCGAGTTCTCCTTCTCCGAGGAGGCGCTGCAATGAACGCCCATGCCACCCATTCCGCCGATGCCAGCACCGTCGAGGAGGCGCTGGCCGCCGACAACCAGAGTGCCGTCATCGACAGCGAGACCGCGACGCAGGTCGCGATGTCGAACACGCTGCTGACGCCGCGCTTTTACACGACCGATTTCGACGAGATGGACGCCATCGACGTCACCCCCGTGCGCAAGGATTGGGACGCGCTGATCGCGCAGATGCAGGCCGATCCGAACAAGGGGCATTTCAAGAAGAACGAGGACTGGGACAATGTCGACTGGGACGGGATGGAGCCGAAGCTCCGGGCCGAGTTCATCGACTTCCTGATCTCGTCCTGCACCGCCGAATTCTCGGGCTGCGTGCTCTACAAGGAGATGAAGCGGCGCGGGTCCAATTCGGACATCACCACGCTCTTCCAACTGATGGCGCGAGACGAGGCGCGGCATGCGGGCTTCATCAACGACGCGCTCCGCGAGGCGGGAATCGCGGTCAATCTCGGGTTCCTGACCCAGAAGAAGAAATACACCTACTTCCGGCCGAAGTTCATCTACTACGCGACCTACCTCTCCGAGAAGATCGGCTACGCCCGCTACATCACGATCTTCCGCCACCTCGAGACGCATCCCGAGCACCGCTTCCACCCGATCTTCAAGTGGTTCCGGGAGTGGTGCAACGACGAGTTCAGCCATGGCGAGGCCTTCGCGCTGCTCATGAAGACCGACCCGAAGCTGACGACCGGGCGCAACGTCTGGTGGATCAAGTTCTTCCTTACGGCGGTCTACGGCACGATGTATGTCCGCGATCACCAGCGGCCGGAGTTCCACCGCGCGCTGGGCGTCGATCCCGACTGGTATGCCCACGCGGTCTTCGAGAAGACGTCCGAGATTTCGCGTCAGGTCTTCCCGATCACGCTCGATATCGACCACCCGCGCTGGCAGCCGACGCTGGAGCGTCTGCAGGCCGCGAATGCCGATCTCGCGGCGGCCGAGAAGAAGACGGGCCTCGCCCGTCTGGTGGCGCGCACGTCCGCGCAAGCCCGCGCGGCGGCGGCCTTCGTGGCGCTCTACACGATCCCGGCGATCCGGCACGACGTGCCCGCCGAGACCCGTCTCGAGCCGGCCTACTGATGGCGGGCAGCCCTTGGATCGCAGCGTGTTTCGCGCTCTTTGCCTGGTGGGCCTCCACCGGGGCGATCCTCGTGGCTGTCCGCACCACGCGCCGGCCGATGGTGGTCGTGCTCGCGACCTTGCCGATCATGTTCGCGGGCCTCGCGGCCTTCGTCTGGACGGCGGGCCAGCCGGGCCTCTTCGCGGTCTATGGCGCATTCGTCGCGGCGTTGGCGATCTGGGGCTGGATCGAGCTGGCGTTCCTCGTGGGCGTCATCACCGGGCCCTCAACGCTTCCGGCCAAGCCCGGCGTCCCGGAATGGGAGCGGTTCGTCCGCGCCTGGGGCACCGTCGCCTATCACGAGATGACGCTGACGGCCGCGCTGATCGGCCTCGCCATCCTCAGCCACGGGGCGCCGAACCGCATCGGCTTCTGGACCTTCGCGGTGCTCTATGCCGCGCGGATCAGCGCCAAGCTGAACCTCTATCTGGGGGTGCGGAAGGTGAACACGTCCTTCATCCCGCACCACCTGTCTCACCTGCCCAGCCACTTCCGAGAGGCGCGGATCAACTGGCTCTTCCCGACCTCGGTGACGGCACTATCCTTCGTCACCTTCGGCTGGCTGGAACGCATCTGGGCGGCGGGCAACCCAGCCGAGGCGGCGGGCTTCGCGCTCCTGGCGGCGCTGACGGCACTCGCGTTGCTGGAGCATTGGTTCATGGTCGTCCGCCTGCCGGACGAGAAGTTGTGGCGGTGGATGCTGCCGGAAAAAGATTCTTTGACGGAGGAGGGGCCCGATGCCGTTCGATAAGCTGTTTCAGGCGCAACTGGATGCGCTCAAGGCCGAGGGCAACTATCGCTATTTCGCGGATCTGACGCGGGAATGCGGCCAGCATCCGCGTGCCAAGACCCACAAGGACGGCGAGATCCGGGACATCACCGTCTGGTGCTCGAACGACTATCTCGGGATGGGCCAGCACCCGGACGTGGTCCAGGCCATGGCCGACACCGCGCGCGCCTGCGGGACCGGCGCGGGCGGGACACGCAACATCTCGGGGACGAACCACCACCACCTGATGCTCGAGGCCGAGCTGGCGGATCTTCACGGCAAGGAGGCGGCGCTGCTCTTCACCTCCGGCTACGTGTCGAACTGGGCCGCGCTCTCGACGCTGGGCTCACGGCTGCCCAATGCGGTGATCCTGTCGGACGCGCTCAACCACAACTCGATGATCGAGGGCATTCGCCATTCGCGCGCCGACAAGGTCATCTGGAAGCACAACGATGCCGACGATCTCGACCGCAAGCTGGCGCGCCTGCCCGCCAACGCCACCAAGATCGTCGCTTTCGAGAGCGTCTATTCCATGGATGGCGACATCGCCCCCATCCGCGAGATCGTCGAGGTCTGCGAGAAACACGGCGCGCTGAGCTATATCGACGAGGTCCATGCGGTCGGCATGTACGGCCCGCGCGGCGGCGGCGTGGCCGAGCAGGAGGGGCTGATGGACCGCATCACCCTGATCGAGGGCACGCTGGGCAAGGCCTTCGGCGTAATGGGCGGATATATCACCGGGTCGGCCGCGCTGTGCGACTTCATCCGCAGCTTCGCATCCGGCTTCATCTTCACCACGGCCCTGCCGCCCGCGGTCGCCTCGGCCGCCGCGACGTCGATCCGCCACCTCAAGACGAGCCAGGTCGAGCGCGACCAGCAGCGCCGCCAGGTCGCCCGCCTGCGCGCGCGTCTGGATGCGGAGGGCATTCCCCACGAGCCCAATCCGAGCCACATCATCCCCGTGATGGTGAAGGACCCCGTGAAATGCCGGATGCTGTCGGATTACCTGATGGACCAGTTCGGCATATACGTGCAGCCGATCAACTATCCGACGGTTCCGAAGGGGACCGAACGGTTGCGCTTCACGCCGGGACCGAACCACACCGACGAGGATATCGACCGGCTCGTCGCGGCGCTGTCCTCGCTTTGGAAACAATGCGCGCTGGCCCGCAAGACCGCCTAATCACCATCTGGCAGAACGTTGTTATTGGAAGACGGCTGGCCACGGCCTAGCTGTCCTTTCGAACGAGAGATCTAGGGAGACTTCGAGATGATCCGCACGCTCACCATCGCCGCCGCCATCATGGCCGCCGCCCCCGCCTTCGCCGACAGCCACGGTGTCGATCTGACCGCCACCGGCGATGCCGACGCGGGCGAGAGCGCGTTCCGCCAGTGCCAGTCCTGTCACGTCGTGCAGGATGCCGATGGCGAGGTTCTAGCCGGGCGCGCCGCCAAGACCGGCCCGAACCTCTACGGGGTCGTCGGCCGCACCTACGGCGTGGTCGAGGATTTCCGCTACTCGGACATCATCGTCCTGGCGGGCGAGCAGGAGAACGTCTTCGACGAGGCCCGCTTCGTCGCCTACGTCCAAGACCCGACCGGCCACCTGCAGGAGATCACCGGCGACGGCGGTCGCGGCAAGATGACCTACAAGGTCCGCAAGGAAGAGGACGCGGTGAACCTCTACGCCTTCCTCGCGCAGTTCAGCGACGAGGCCGCGGCGACGAACTGACGCCCGCCTCATCGAGGAACGACATCACGGCCCCCGCCACCTCGGCGGGGGCTTCTTCATGCATGAGATGGCCCAGATCGTCGAAGATCCGCAGCTCCGCGCGGGGCAGGCGTTCGGCCATCTCGCGGCTGACGCGCGGCTCGACCGCACGGTCGCGCCCGCCCGCCAGCAGCAGCACCGGGGCTTCAAGGCCCGAAGCATCGCGCACCAGCCGGTCGAGCGACCAACCCGCCATCATCGCAAGCGCACCGCCGACATGGCCGCGATCCGAAATCAGCCGGTGATATTGCCCGAGCCCCGCCGCGTCGATCCGACTGCCGGTCCCTTCGATCAGGCGCCGCGTCCGCGCCGGGCTTCCGGCGGCGGTAAAGAGGAACGGCGTCAGCGGATTGACCGCCAGCGCCTTGGCCATGATCGGGAAGAGCCAGCCAGCCAGCCCATCGAACATCTGGAACGCGCCGTTGATCGACACGACCGGGACGGGGCGGGCGAGGGCAAGGCGCAGCGCGATCGCGGCGCCGGCGGAATGGCCGAGGATCGCGGCGGGTGTCAGGCCCAGTGCGCCACAGAGCGTCGTCACGTCCTCGGCCATCGCATCGAGCCCCGAGCGCCCGGACGATCCGAGCCGCGTGAACCCGTGCCCGGGCAGGTCGATCATGGTGACGCGGTATCGCTCCGCCAGAAGCGGGGCAAGGCCGCGCCACGAATGGGTGGCCCCGCCCGCCCCGTGCAGCAGGAGGACGTCTGGTCCGTCCCCGATCTCCTGCACGTGCCAGCGATGTGGCCGGGACGCGACCATGCGGCTCGCCCCGGCGAAGGGCCAATCTGGGGGAGGCGGGCCGCTCACACCGTATCCGCCACGATCCGGCTGAGCCCATGGGCGTCCGCGCGAGGCAGCGGGCGGCAGGCCGCGCCCATCCGCGCCGCGAGGTCCGCCAGCGCCGGGGTCGGGCGGGTGCCAGTGTCGATCACCACCGCGGGCAGACGATGCGCCCGGATTGCCGCCGCCATGGCGTTAGCATCCGCCAGCGCCTCCGTCCGGGCGGCGTCGCCAGAAAGCGCGATGTTCGGCCGCCCGTCGGTCAGTACCACCAGCGCCGGGTCCATGCCGCGCCCGCGCGCCTGGTGGGCCAGCGTCAGCCCGTCGCGCAGTCCCGCGGCCAGGGGCGTGCCGCCGCCACCGGGCAGCGCGGCCAGCTCGCGCTTGGTCCGCACGAGGCTGCGCGTCGGCGGCAGCAGGAGATGCGCCGCCTCGCCTCGGAAGGCAATCAACGCGACGTGGTCGCGGCGGGCATAGGCCTCGGCCAGCAGCAGCTCGACCGCGCCCTTGGCCTCGGCCAGCCGTCCGAGCGCCGAGGAGCCCGAGGCATCCACGGCGAACACGATCAACCGGTCCGACCGCGTCTCGTATCGCTTCAGATGAATGTCGGAGGATCGCACCGCGACGGGCTGCCCGGGGCCGCCGCCGCGCATCCGCTGCCACGGAGCCGCCGCGCGCAGTGTCGCCACGAGGTCGATCCGCGCCTGGCCGTCCAGCCGTCCGGGCCGTGACGGCAGGGGACGCCCGCGCCGGGTGCCACGCCGTACGGCGCCGGCCCCGATCCCGGAGGCGCGCGGCGTCAGTCCCGCGGCGATCCGCGCCAGGAGATCGGGCGGCAGCAGGGCCAGCGCCGCCTCGACCGTCAGCTCCGCATCGGCGGGCAGCGTGCTCGGGTCGGGCGGCGGTGCCTCGGCGGGGTCGGGCGCATCTTCGGGGAGGTCGGGTTCGGGGGGCGGGGCCGGGAGCGTCGTGGCGCGGGGCAGGAGGCTGACGGCGGTGGCAAAGATCAGATCCGCCTCGGCCAATGCACGTCCGTCCAGCGCCGCCGACGCCCCGGCCACGCGCAGCGCCTGGATCACAGGTCGGATCGACGCGATCCCGAGGGCCGCAGCCGTCGCCGCGAGCCGTGCGCGCGCCAGATCGGTCGTGACGGGATCGGACGGATCGAGCGGTGCCGGCGCGGGCCTGTCGGCGGGCCGGAGCCCGTCGAGATCCACGCGCATCGCCATGCGGTCCGACAGGGCGGGGGCCAGCGCCTCGTCCTCGACTCCCTCGTCGAGCGCGAGCAGGCCGACCCGGCGCCCGTCGAGCGCCTGTCCGAGTCGCGCGGCGAGGCCGGGGGGCGCGCGCTCGGCCATGGTCAGTATCGCGAGATCGTGCCGGTCGAGCACGCCGCCCCGTCGCACAGGCCGCCCCGTCTTCAGCGTCGCGGCGAGGTCGAGCCCGCCGAACAGTGCTTCGTCGGACATGTCGGGATGAAGGCGCGCGGCCACAGGAGCGTCTTCGTTGAAAACGGAGAGCCAGGCGTCGCGCGCATCCGACGCCCGGGCCCGGAGATGCAGGCCGCCGAGGCCGACGGGATCGGCGGCGAAGCACCGTGCCGCGCGGACCGCGCTGGCCCAGCGCGCGGCGGTCACGTCAGCACCTCCTCCGCGGCGCGCGCGACCCGCGAGGTGGACCCGGCCTCGTCCAGCGGATCGCGGCGCAGGCGGTGGCGCAGCGCCATCGGCGCAACCTGTCGGACGTGGTCGCGCGTCGCCTCTGGGACGCCATCGAAGGCCGCGAGCGCACGGGCCGCCCGGAGCAGCGTCAACTCCCCCCTGAGCCCGTCCGAGCCCAGTGCGATGCAAAGCGCCGCGCAGTCGCGCAGCGTCGCGTCCGAGGCGTTCGTGCCTGGCAGGGCGGCGCGGGCGGCGACGATCCGGTTGCGCAGCGCGTCCTGCGCATCCGCCCAGTCCTGCGCGAAGCCGCTCTGGTCGCGATCATAGCGGTCGCGGCGCTTCACCACCTCGATCCGGTCGTCGATATCCGTGGGCGAGATCACTTCGACCGAGAGACCGAACCGGTCCAGAAGCTGCGGCCGAAGCTCGCCCTCTTCGGGGTTGCCGGAGCCGACGAGCACGAAGCGGGCGGGGTGCCGGATCGACAGGCCCTCGCGCTCGACGACGTTCTCGCCCGACTGGGCCACGTCGAGCAGCAGGTCGACCACGTGATCCTCGAGAAGGTTGATCTCGTCGATATAGAGATAGCCGCGATTGGCCCGCGCGAGCAGGCCCGGCTGGAACGCCTTCTCGCCGCGGGTCAGCGCCGCCTCGATATCGAGGGCGCCGGTCACCCGGTCCTCGGTGACGCCGAGGGGCAGGTCGACCACCGGGGTCGGGCGGATGACCATCGCCGTGCCTGCGCGGGCCCAGTCGGGCACGTCTTCGGGTCGGGCGGAATTGACCGGGCAGTTCTCGACCATCTCGAGCGGCGGCAGCAGGCCCGACAAGGCGCGCACGGCGGTCGACTTGCCGGTGCCGCGGTCGCCGAAGACGAGGACGCCGCCGATGCCGGGGTCGATGGCGGTCAGGATCATCGCGGTCTTCATCTCGTCCTGTCCGACGATCGCCGCGAAGGGAAAGGCCGCACTCATGCCGGGGCCGGCGGAGCGAGGATGTCGCCGATGGGCCGCCCCTGCCACTGGCCCTTCGCGTCCGAGATCGCGAAGCGGGCATAGAGTTCCTCGGCGAACCAGTCGCCGTCGCGCACGGCCTTGATGGCGGCGGCGTGGGGGCCGGAGTTGCGGGCGAAGCGCGTCATGGAATCGGCATCGGGCCAGACCGAGAAGGTCACCTGGTGGAGAAGCGGCACCTCGCCCACGCCGATCTTGAGGCGGACGGAGGGGTCGTCGCCGATTCGCGCCGAGATGTCGGGCACGCGGCGCCAGAAGCGCATCAGGTTCCGGGGGCGCACGCTCGCGCGGGTGAGCGCGGCGAGCGGGCCGACCGGTGCGGCCCGGCCGGGGCCGAAGGGCGCCCGGCCCGACCAGACGCCCCGCGCCGAGATCGGATCCATCCTGAGGGTGCAGACCTCGGCGGCGCGGGCGGCCCAGCGCGCGAAGACGTCGCTCTCGAGGCCCGCCTCAGCCGCACCATCGTCGTCCCAGACGCAGAGGATCGCCCAGACGGCGGTATTCGGCACGGGGGTGAAGCCCTCGCCCGTTCCGGAGCCCATGAGCTTCCAGAAGTCGAGGCCGGGCAGGCGGGCGAGCGGGCGACGGGCCAGACCCATCTGCGCAAGCGCCCAGAGCCGATCCCGAACGGGGCCGAATCGGTGAAGTGTAAGCGTGACGGTCGGAATGGTCGTTCGTCCCCGGTGTCGTGGTCGTGGGTCGGTCACGCGACACTCGCGTTCCCCTTCGACGTAGTGTAAACACAACTGGACAGTGAGGGAAGTCCGACAAGATGACACGTCACGAACGGATCGACGGCGCAGGCCCCCATGCGGTCGTGATCGGGGCGGGGCTGGGCGGACTGGCCGCCACGATGCGACTCGGAGCCAAGGGATGGCGCGTCACGGTGGTCGACAAGCTCGACATGCCGGGCGGCCGTGCCAGCAGCATCACGATGGACGGGCACCGCTTTGACCTCGGGCCGACGATCGTCACGGCGCCCGAAGTGTTCCGCCGCCTGTTTTCCGATTGTGGACGCGATTTCGACACGGCGGTCGATCTGCGTCCGCTCGATCCCTTCTACCGCATCACCTGGCCCGACGGGTCGCATCTCGACACCTTCGCGGGTGATGCGGCGATGGAGGCCGAGATCGCGCGCGTCTCGCCCGGTGACGTGGCGGGCTGGCGGCGGTTTCTCGAGGCCGCCGAGCGGCGTTTCGTGGTCGGGTACGAGGGCATGCTGACCAAGCCCATGCACCGGCTCTGGGAGACGGTGAAGGTGCTGCCGGAATTCGCGTGGCTGCGGGCGGATCGCTCGATCCTCGGGCTGGCGCGCAAGCATGTGAAGGATGAACGGCTGCGGATGGCGCTGTCGTTCCACCCGCTCTTCATCGGCGGCGATCCGGCGCGCGTGACGTCGATGTATGCGCTGGTGAGCCACCTGGAGAAGACGCAGGGCGTGCATTACGCGATGGGCGGAGTCGGCGCGATGGCCGATGCCATGGCCGGTGTCGTCGACGACCAGGGCGGTCTCCTGCGGCTGGGCGCCGAGGTGGACCGGATCCTGCAGGATGATGCGGGCCGCGCGAGGGGCGTGCGGCTGACCGGCGGCGAGGAGATCGCGGCCGACATCGTCGTCTCGAACGCCGATGCGGGCCATACCTACGCGCGGCTGCTCAAGGGCACGCGCAAGCGGTGGACCACGGCGAAGCTCGACCGCAGCCGGTGGTCCATGGGTCTCTTCGTTTGGTATTTCGGGACCGAAGGCACGCGCGGGATGTGGCCCGATGCGGGGCACCATACGATCCTGTCGGGCCCGCGCTACGAAGGTCTTCTGCGCGACATCTTCCGGCGCGGGCACCTGGCCGAGGATATGAGCCTTTACGTCCACCGACCGTCCGTGACCGATCCGACGGCGGCGCCCGAAGGCGGCGACACGTTCTACGCGCTGAGTCCGGTGCCGCATTTGGGGCATGCAAACCCGGTCGACTGGGCCGCCGAGGCCGAGAGTTACCGCGCGAAGGTGCAGGCGGTACTGGAGGAGCGGCTCTTGCCGGGGCTGGGCGATCAAGTCACCGCGCAGATGACGCTGACGCCCGAGGATTTTCGCGACCGCTATCTCTCGCCCCATGGCTGCGGCTTCTCGATCGAGCCGCGCATCCTGCAATCCGCGTGGTTCCGGCCCCACAACCTTTCGGAGGAGGTGCCGGGGCTTTACCTCGTGGGCGCGGGCACGCATCCCGGCGCGGGACTTCCGGGTGTCGTCGCCTCGGCCGAGGTGGTCGAGCAGATCGTGCCGCCGGTCCCCGTCCGCGTGGCCGCCGAATGAGCGCGCCCGCACCCGCCTCGGCGCAGGCCGACATGGATCACTGCCGCGAGGCGATCCGCACCGGCTCGCTGTCCTTCCATGCCGCCTCGCGCTTGCTGCCACGGTCGGTCCGCGATCCGGCGCTGGCGCTCTATGCGTTCTGTCGGCTTGCCGACGATGCGGTGGACGAAGTGGCCGAGAAAGGCCCCGCGGTGCTGGAGTTGCGCGACCGGCTTGACCTCGCATTCGCGGGTCGCCCCAAGGACGCGCCCGCCGACCGCGCCTTTGCGCGCGTGATCGAGGCGTTCGACATGCCCCGCGCGCTGCCGGAGGCCCTTCTCGAAGGGCTGGCCTGGGACGCGACCGACCGGCGATATGCCACCCTGTCCGAACTGCGCGGCTATTCGGCCCGCGTGGCCAGCGCGGTGGGGGCCATGATGTGCGTCCTGATGCGGGTGCGCGACGCCGATGCGCTGGCGCGGGCCTGCGATCTGGGCGTCGCGATGCAGCTCACCAACATTGCGCGCGACGTGGGCGAGGATGCTCGCGCCGGACGGCTCTACCTGCCGACCGAATGGCTTGATGCGGCAGGGGTGGAGGCCGAAGCCTTCCTCGCCGATCCGCGCTTCACCCCCGAGATCGCCGGGATCGTCCGCCGCCTGCTGGCCGAGGCGCGGCGGCTCTACGACCGGTCCGAGGCGGGGGTGGCCGCGCTGCCGGTCGCGGTGCGTCCGGGCATCCTCGCCGCGCGGCACATCTATGACGGGATCGGCGGGTCGATCCGGCGCGCGGGCCATGACAGCATCACCATCCGGGCCCGCACCTCGAAGGCACAGAAGCTGGGCTGGGTCGCGCAGGCCACGATGCAGGCCGGTCTCGTAACTCTGCTGCCGCGGTCGGCGATCCTGCATGCCAAACCCCTCGACGAGGTGGCCTTCCTCGTCCATGCCGCCGCCGACCCGCGCCCCGCGCGCGGCGGCTGGAGCGAAGAGCTCACCGCGGTCTTCGCCCAACTTGCGGCCCATGATCGGCCCGACGGCGCGCGGGGCACCTGACTTCATGCGCCCGCGCCCTACCTGACGCCGATGGACTGGACCCTCTTTCCGATTTTCCTCGCCGCCTGCGGGGCGGCTGCCGCGACCGGCGCGATGTTCCAGCCGGGCGCGTGGTATGACGACCTGTCGAAACCCGGCTGGACGCCGCCGAACTGGGTCTTTCCCGTCGTCTGGACCTATATCTACGTGGCACTCGCCGTGGCGGCCTCACGGGTCGCGGGGCTCGAAGGATCGCAATACGCGATGGCCTTCTGGGCGATGCAGATCGCATTCAACACGCTCTGGACGCCGGTGTTCTTCGGCCTGCGCCGGATGCGCGCCGCACTCGTGGTAATCGCGGGGCTCTGGGTGGCCGTGGCGGGCCTTCTCTGGTCGCTCTGGTCGCTCGACGCGGTCTCGTTCTGGATCGTGGCGCCCTATATCCTCTGGACGACCGTGGCCGGCGCGCTGAACGCGTCCGTGGCGCGTCGGAACCCGACCTACGCCTGACCCAGATAGGCCCGGAGTTCGGGGGTCGGTGCCGCGAACAGCGCGTCGGTTGCCGCGGGCGCGATGACGCGGCCATCGGCGATCACGGCCGTCTGCTGCGCGATGCGGCGCGCATCGTCCGGGTCGTGCGTCACCATCAGCACCGAGATATCCCGCGCGGCAGCGGTCTCGGCCAAAAGGTCCAGCATCTCGTGGCGCAGCGCAGGGCCGAGCGCGCCAAAGGGCTCGTCGAGAAGAAGCCACGGCCGATCGCGGAGCAGCGCGCGGGCCAGCGCTGCGCGCCCCTGCTGCCCGCCCGAGAGATCGCGCGGACGGCGATCCCCGAAACCCGCCAGACCGACATCCGCAAGCACCGCGTCGCGCCGCGCGATCTGATCGCGTGACAGGCGCAGGTCGGGCCGCAGGCCCATCCCGACATTCTGCGCGACGGTAAGATGCGGGAAGAGGTTCTGGTCCTGAAACAGGATCGAGAGCGGGCGGTCGCCCGGCGACAGGTTCGTGATGTCGCGATCCGCGATCAGGATGCGCCCGGCGGCGGGGTCGAGGAACCCGGCGATGGCCGCGAGCAGGGTCGACTTGCCCGACCCGCTGGCACCCATCACCGCCGTGATCCGGCCGGTCTCGAAGGTGACGTCGGCGGCGAGGTCGAACGCTCCGAGCCGGAGTTGCACATCGTCAAGTCGCATCGCGCGATCCCCTCTCGAACAGCCAGAAGAGCCCCAGTGACAGGCCCACGAGCAGCACCGCCGCGGCCTTCGCCTCCTCGATGCGATAGCTTCCCATGAGCTGGTAAAGCACGAGCGGCAACGTCGCGCGATCGGGCGAGGAGAAGAGCGCGATCACCCCGAGATCCCCCGCCGCCAGCGCCGCGGTGAGCCCGCCCGCGAAGCCGAGCGGTCGACGCAGACGCGGCAGCCCCACCCGTCGCAGCCAGGTCAGCCCCGTCAGCCCGAGCGAGGCCGAGAGCCGGCCGTAGTCGCGCCTGAGATCGCCGACCGCCGGGATCAACGCCCGAAGCGCGAAGGGCAGCGCCAGCACAACGTTGACCCCGGCGGTCACAGGCAGGGCGAGTGCCACCGGGTTCGCGATCGGGAGCAGGAGAATGTAGAGGCCTGTCCCGAGGACGAGGGGCGAGGCCGCGATCGAGAGGTTGCCCACCGTCTCGATCCACGCGCCGCGCGGGGCCGTCGCCGCAAGTGCCATCGGCACCGCCAGCGCCAGCGTAAGGAGCGCGGCCGCAACTGCGATGAGGAGTGATCTGAGCGCGGCCCACCAGACGATATCCGGCAGCCGGGCGACGTGGAAGACGCCTTCGCCCAGCACCAGCGCCATCGGCAGAAGGAGGAACAGGCAGGCGAGCGCGATCGCCGCCCCGTCCTGGATGCGGAGCGAACCGGTCGAAGCGTCCCAGCGCGGCGTCACCCTGTCGAGGCCCGCGCCGAAGCCCGAGGGCAGGGCGAGCCGCAGCGACAGGATCGCCGCCGCGATACCGAGCGCGAATTGAAGCGCCCCGAGGATCGCCGCGCGCCCGAGGTCGAAATCGAAGCGGAAGGCCTGGTAGATCGCCAGCTCGACGGTCGTGGCGCGAGGCCCGCCGCCCAAGGCGAGCGCCACGGCGAAGGACGTGGTGCAGATCAGGAAGATGACGACGAAGATGCCGGGCACCACGGCCCGCAGCATCGGCACCTCGATCCGCCGGAGCATGTCGGCGGGCGTGAAACCGAGCGATGCGGCCAGCCGCAGCCGCTCGCCCGGGACGGCCTGCCAGCCCTGAAGGATCAGGCGCGTGGCGAGGGGCATGTTGAAGAAGACATGGGCCAGCACGATGCCGTGCGGCCCGTAGATCGAGACCGGGTTCACCCCGATCCAGCCGAGGCCCGTGTTCACTACGCCGGCCCTCCCGAACACGGCGACGAGCCCCAGCACGGCGACGATCACCGGTAAGATGAAGGGCGCGCCCAGCAAGAGGACCACCGCTCCGCGTCCCGGAAAGGCCCGGCGGGCCAGAGCGCGCGCCACCGGGATCGCCAGCAGCACCGAAAGTGCGGCCGAGATCGCGGCTTGCGCCAGCGTGAAGCGCAACGCGGCCCAGTCCGAGGCGCGCAGGCCCGCCCAGCCCTCGGCCCGCCACGCGACTGCGCCCAGCGGCAGAAGGAGCGCCGCCGCCACGATCGCGGCGGCGGCGATGCCAAGGCGATGGCCGGTCAGCGGCCCAGCCCGGCCTCGAACGCGGCCACGGCCCCGGCCCGCAGCGCTTCGGCCTCGGCCGCGTCGTAGATCAGCGCGGTCTCGGGCATCGGCAGCGTCGCGAAGCCTTCGGGCAAGTCGGCGGGATCGAGCTTGGCGGGCATCGACCAGTTGCCGGTCGGGATGATCGACTGGAAGGCGGGCGTCAGGATGAAGTCGAGGAACGCCTGTGCCAGTTCGGGCTGGTCGGTCGTCGCCACCTGCGCCGCCGTTTCGACCATGACGTAGTGGCCCTCGGGGAAGATCGCCGCGGCCTTGGTGAGGTCGTCTTCGGCGATGATGTGATAGGCGGGCGAGGTCGTGTAGCTCAGCACCATGTCCACCTCGCCCTCGGTGAAGAGGCCGTAGGATTCCGACCAGCCCTGCGTCACGGTCGTGATCTTGGGGGCGAGCGCGGCCCATGCAGCCTCGGCGTCGTCGCCGAAGACCGAGGTGATCCAGAGCGCGAGCGCGAGACCCGAAACCGAGCTGCGCGGATCCTGTATCGCGATGCTGAGATCGTCGGGCGCATCGAGCAGGGCCTGGAAGCTGGCCGGCGCCTCGGTCCGCGTCGTGTCGTAGACGAAGGCCGTATGGCCCCAGTTGAAGGGCACGAAGGTGGCGTCGGTCCATTCGACCGGCATGGTCAGGTCCGAGATGTCGACATTGTGCGGCGCGAAGAGTTCGGTCGCGCGCGCCCGCTCGGCATCGTCGGTATTGAGGCCGATCACCACGTCGGCACGGGTGCGCGCGCCTTCGAGCCGGAGACGCGGCAGCACGTCGCCTGTCACGTATTCGATCTCGCAGGCGCAGGTCTCTTGGAAGGCCGCCTGGATGGCGGGGCCGGGGCCCCATTCGGAGGCGAAGTAATCGGGCGCATAGATCGTCAGCGGCTCGGCCCATGCGGGCGCGGCTGCGAGGATCAGGGCCGGGGCGAGGATGGTCTTCATGTCTCTCTCCACTGGCCGGACGGGTTCGGGGACGAGAGCTCGCACCTTCCCTCCGCCGGTCTTAACCGGTTCAGGTTCAACGGGTCCGCTTTCGCATCTCAGCCTGTCGCCAGGCCCCCCGAGGTGGGGTCTGGATAGCCGACCTCACAGGCAGAGGCCAGAGGGTCGGTGCGGCGTCGGGCGCGGGGGGCAGCCCCGGACCCCCGAGGTCGATCCGGCCAGGGGTCGGGGCGGTCCGGTGCGGTTAGTCGCCGCCGTCGTCGGGGCCGGCGAACTTGATCCGCATCTCGCGCAGGACGGGGATCGCGGCGCGGGTGCGGTCTTCGCCGACATCGCGGACGGCCTGCGTCAGGATCGGGCGGATCGCGGCCAGCGCCGCCTCGCGCGCGGCCTTGCCCGACGAGCTGATGCCGACGCGCTTGCGGCGGGCATCGTCCCAGTCGGGGCGGATATGCACGTGACCGGCCCATTCGAGCTTGGCCAGCGTATTGGTCATCGCGCCGCGGGTGACGTGGAAGGTGCGGGCAAGCTCGGTCGGGGTCCGCTCCTCGGGGTGCTGGGCGAGATGGTTGAGAACGGCGAAATGCGACAGCTCCATGCCCTTCGGAAGCGCACGGCTCAGGCGGGCGCGCACCAGCTGATCGGCGGTGAGCATCTCCGAAAAGAGCGCGACCGCGAGCTGATCGGCGGAGGAGGCGTCGTCGCTCATGGTCCCTTCCAAGCGGGTTCGGCTGTGAGCGAGGGAATGCGGGCGCGGGTCGCCGCCACCGCGCCGAGATCGATATCGGCCACGTAGGCCCCCGGCTCGGTGCCCGCGTCGAGCACGATCTCGCCCCAGGGCGAGACGATCATCGAATGGCCATGGGTGTGCAGGGTGCGCTCGGCCGTGACCGCGTGGGCCCCGGTCTGGGCGGGAGCGAGAACGAAGGCGCCCGTTTCGATCGCGCGCGCCCGCAGCAGAACCTCCCAATGCGCCCGGCCGGTCGTCGCCGTGAAGGCCGCCGGGATCGCCAGCATGTCGGCCCCGGCCTGGCCGAGCCGGCGGTAGAGCTGCGGGAAGCGCAGGTCGTAGCAGATCGTCATGCCCAGATCGCCCCAGGGCGTCCGGGCGAGCGTTGCGCGACCACCGGGACGGTAACCTGCGGATTCGCGGTAGATCTCGGCCTCGCTGACGGTGACGTCGAACATGTGGATCTTGTCGTAGCGCGCGGCGATCCGTCCCTCGGGGTCGATCAGGAAGGAGCGATTGGCGAAGCGGCCATCCGGGTCCGCCGTCCGGAGCGCAAGGCTGCCGATCAGGACCCAGATCCCGTGTGTTCGCGCCGCGTCGCGAAGGCCCGCCAGCGTGGGATCCTGCGGCTCGGGGCGCAGAACGCCCCTCTGGTAGCTGCGGTCGAAAGAGAGGCAGTTCGTGACCTCGGGCGTCAGGACGAACTCGGCGCCCTGTGCGACAGCATCATCGAAGAGCGCGCGCGTCGTCGTCAGGTTCGCGGCCGGGTCGTCGCCGACATTCAGCTGGAGGAGGCCAACCCTCATCCCGCCGCGAGAAGCGGTTCGAGCTTGCCCGCATCCTCGAGCGCGTAAAGATCGTCGCAGCCGCCGACATGGGTGTCGCCGACGAAGATCTGCGGCGTGGTGCGGCGCCCCTGCGCGCGCTGCATCATCTCGGCGCGCTTCTCGGGTTGGCGGGACACGTCGTGCTCGATGACCTGCGCGCCCTTCTTCGACAGCAGACGCAGCGCCGCAGTGCAGAAACCGCAGAGCGGCTGGGTATATACTTCGACGGTTTGCATGGGCGCTGTCCTCGGATCGGGTCTTCCCAGACATATATGCCGTCAGCGGTCCTTCGCAACGCGCGCAAGGACCAGCGCCGTCACCCGCTTCGCACCCGCAGCACGGATCGCGTCCGCGCAGGCGGCCATCGTGGCCCCCGAGGTCAGGACGTCGTCGACCACCGCGACATGACGGCCCGCGATCTGCGCGTCCGGCGCGACAGCGATGGCCCCGGCCATGTTCTCGAACCGATCGGCGACCGACCGGTGGTCCTGCCCGGCGGTCTGCCGCGTGCGGCGCAGCGCCATCGGCGCCGCCGTGCTGTCGCTCAGCCGCGCCAGTTCATCGGCCAGCAACGCGGCCTGGTTGTAGCGCCGTCGCAGAAGCCGCCAGCGATGCAGCGGCACCGGCACGAAGAGCGTGTCCGCATCCACGAGGTCGCGCGCGGCGCGATGCATCCACCGGGCCAGCCCCGGTGCCATGTCGGTGCGGTCGCCATGCTTGAAGGCCAGCGCGATACGCCGGCCGCCGCCCGCGTAGACGAGCGCCGCGCGCCCGTCGTCCCAGGGACGAGCAAACGTCAGGCAATCGTCGCATCGGGCCGGGCCGTCCGCATCGCCCGGAAGGGGTACGCCGCAGAGGTCGCAGGCGGCGCCGGTGATGAAGGGCGTGACCGACCAGCAGTCTGGGCAGAGCCCGCCCGATGCCTGCACGCGCGTGTCGCAGGTCATGCAGGTCACGGGCCAGATCGCGTCGCGCAGCGCGACCGCGGCCCGATGTCCCATGCTTTGCAATGTCGCGGTCATCGCCTAAGTCCCCGGTCATGCCCCGCGCGCCGCTGACCGACACCGCCGCCCTGATGGCCCGCCGCGCCCGCGCGGACGGGACCGCGTGGTTCCTGCACGACGCGGCCATGGACGAGATCGAGGAAAGACTCGCAGACGTTAACAGAACGTTTACGGCGCCGGCGATCGTGACCGGTCAGCCCGCGCTCTGGTCGGACTTCCGGCCGGGGGCGCGGATCGTGCCGGATGCCGAGGTGCTCGACCTCGCGCCGGCTGCGCATGACCTCGTGATCCACGCGATGGCGCTTCACTGGGCGGATGACCCGGTCGGACAGTTGATCCAGTGCCGCCGCGCGCTGCGACCCGACGGCCTTCTGATGGTGGCGACGCTGGGCGGCGATACGCTGCACGAGTTGCGCGCCGCGCTGGGCGAGGCGGAGACGCGCGTCGTCGGGGGCCTGTCGCCCCGCGTGGCACCGATGGGCGAGGTGCGTGACATGGGTGCGCTTCTGCAACGGGCGGGGCTTGCCTTGCCGGTCGCCGATCTCACGACGCTGCCCGTGCGCTACCGCGACCTGCCGCATCTCGCCCGCGACCTGCGCGCCATGGGCGAGACCAACGCGCTGGCCGCCCGGCACCGCGTGCCGCCGCCGCGCGCCCTTTTCAGCGAAGCCGCCCGGCTCTACAGGGAGGCCTTCCCCGACGGGGATGGCATCCGCGCGACGTTCCAGACGATCTTCCTGACCGGCTGGGCCCCGTCCGAGGACCAACCGAAGCCCCTGCGCCCCGGTTCGGCGCAGGCCCGTCTGGCGGATGCGCTGGGGACGACCGAATACCGAGGGGACGATTTATGAACATGATGACCGACACAAGCCTGCCGCACGCGCCCGCCGATCACCCCAAGGTTCGGATGGGCAAGATCGGCGTGCTTCTGGCCAATCTCGGGACGCCGGACAATTACGACTACTGGTCGATGCGCCGCTACCTGGGCGAGTTCTTGTCGGATCGGCGCGTGATCGACTATTCGCCCTGGCTCTGGCAGCCGTTGTTGCAGGGGATCATCCTGACCAAGCGGCCCTTCTCGTCCGGCGCGGCCTACAAGTCGATCTGGAACAACGCGCAGGGCGAGAGCCCGCTGGCCACCATCACCAAGGCGCAGACCGCCAAGATGGCCGAGCGGATGCAGGAGCGGTTCGGGGATCAGGTCGTGGTCGATTACTGCATGCGCTACGGCAACCCCTCGACCAAGTCGAAGGTCGAGCAGATGCAGGCCGCGGGCTGCACCAAGATCGTCTTTTTCCCGCTTTATCCGCAATATGCGGGTGCGACGACGGCGACGGCCAACGACCAGTTCTTCCGGTCGCTGATGACGCTCAAGTGGCAGCCGCCGGTCCGCACCGTGCCCGCCTATAGCGACGATCCGCGCTATATCGACGCGCTGGCGAAATCGGTCGAGCGGGCCTACGCGACGGCCGATCCGAAGCCCGATATCCTCGTCTGTTCCTATCACGGCGTGCCGAAACGCTACCTGATGGAGGGCGATCCGTATCATTGCCAGTGCCAGAAGACGACGCGCCTGCTGCGCGAGCGGCTGGGCTGGGACAAGACGGAGATCGTGACGACCTTCCAGTCGAAGTTCGGCCCCGAGGAATGGCTGAAGCCCTATACCGTCGAGGAGGTCGCGCGGCTGGCCGAAGAGGACGGAAAGACCAATATCGCCGTCATCGCGCCCGCGTTCTCGGCGGATTGCATCGAGACGCTCGAGGAGATCAACGAGGAGATCAAGGAGAGCTTCGAGGAGGCCGGCGGCGAGCACTTCCTCTACATCCCGTGCCTCAACGACGACGACGCCCATATGGACGCGCTGGCCGATATCGTGGCGGAGAATCTGGGCGGCTGGGTCTGACGCGACCCTGCCGTCGGGTCGCTAGACCGTCGGAATCAGACGGGGTGGCCGGTAAAGATTCGGCTGCCGACCTTCACCTGCATGAGGCCGCCCGTCAGCATCTGGACGAAGATCCCCTGAATCGACAGGTGGTTTCCGATGGTTACGGTCCTGAGCATTCGCGTGCCTCCCCAGCGCGTTCATGTCCCGCTACTTATATGTCCGGAATGTGGCCCTGTCAGCCACATTCTTGCCCGTTTTGGAAACTGCCCGGTGGCGCGACAAGTATTGTCGCGCGAGCCGTGGCTTAGCTCAGAGCCAATCGCGCACGATCGGGATCAGCGGGATGTCGGCCGCCGGCATGGGATAGTCGCGCAGATCACCCGGACGGACCCATTTCAGGACCTGACCCTCGCGCGGGGTCGGCTGCCCCTCCCACTTCCGGCAGGCAAAGAGCGGCATGAGCAGGTGGAAGTCGTCATAACCGTGGGACGCGAAGGTCAGCGGCGCGAGGCAGGACGCCCAGGTGTCGATCCCCAGCTCTTCGTGCAGTTCGCGAATGAGGGCGGCCTCGGGCGTCTCGCCCGGCTCGACCTTGCCGCCCGGAAACTCCCACAGCCCGGCCATCGCGCGGCCCGGCGGGCGCTGCGCCAGAAGCACGCGCCCATCCACGTCGATCAATGCGACGGCGGAGACGAGGACCGTTTTCACCCGCGTCAGGACCGGTAGTCGGCGTTGATCTCGATGTAGCGATAGGTCATGTCGCAGGTCCACATCCGGTCCTCCGCCTCGCCTAGCCCGAGGTCGACATGCAGCAGGATCCGGTCCCGCGTCATGTAGGCGGCACCCGCATCCTCGGTGTAGCTCTCGGCCTGCTGCCCGTTCTCGGCCACGAGGATGTCGCCGAAGGAGATGCGGAGCAGGTCACGATCGGCCCGTGCGCCCGACTTTCCCACCGCCATGACGACGCGGCCCCAGTTCGGATCCTCGCCCGCGATGGCCGTCTTCACGAGCGGGCTGTTGGCGATGGCGGAGGCGACGCGGCGGGCATCCAGTGCATTGGACGCGCCGGTGACATGCACCTCGACCAGCTTGGTCGCCCCCTCGCCGTCCATCACGATCTGCAGCGCGAGATCGCGCAGCACCTCGGCCAGCACGGCGCGGAAGGCGGTGCCCTCGTCGCTGCGGGCGGACTTGATCTCCGCGTGGGGGGCGGCGTTGGTCGCCGCGACCACGAGGCTGTCGGAGGTCGAGGTGTCGCTGTCGACTGTGATCGCGTTGAAGGTCGTCTTGGTCAGGTCGCGGACCATGGTCTGCAACGCCCGGTCCGAGATAGTCGCATCGGTGAACACGTAAGACAGCATCGTCGCCATGTCGGGCGCGATCATGCCCGACCCCTTGGCGATCCCGGCCACCGTGACCGGAACGCCGCCGATCTCGGCCACCCGGACGCAGCCCTTGGGGAAGGTGTCGGTCGTCATGATCGCGCGGGCCGCGGTCGCCATGCCGTCCGCGTCCAGCGTCGCGGTCAACCGGTCGAGCACGGCGGTCACGCGGTCATGGGGCAAAGGCTGGCCGATCACGCCCGTCGAGGCGGTCAGCACCCGGCTGGCGGGAAGGCCGAGCGCTTGGCTCGCGGCCTGGCAGATCGCGTTGACCGACTCTGTTCCGGCCGCCCCGGTGAAGGCGTTGGCATTGCCCGAGTTCACCAGTATCGCCCAGCCGCCCGAGGCGGCGCGTGCGTCCAGTTTCGCCTGGCAGTCGCGCACCGCGGCCGATCGGGTGGCCGACGTCGTGAAGACGCCCGCGACCGACGCACCCGGCGCGATCTCGGCCAGCATCACGTCGGTGCGGCCCTGGGTCTTGATGCCCGCCTGCGCGGTCGCGAAGCGGATACCGTCGATGGCGGGCAGGTCGGGAAACGCGGGCGCCAGCGGCGAGACGAGCGGCCCTTTCGGGGCCGTCGCCGCCGCCTCGAGGTCGGCCACCCGCGCCTTGAGCTTGCGGACCTTCTTCTTGAGGGCCTTCGTCTTCCTATCGACCTTGCCCATGCGGCTTACTCCAACAGATCGGTGTCGCGGATCAGGGCCGGGTCCAGCTCGACCTCCATCCGCTCGATCGCGGCGCTCTCGGTGATCTCGGCGATTGCGGCATCGACTTTCTGGGTGGTGACCGCCTGCTCGAGCTCGGCGCGCACCTCCTCGAGGGGCGGCGCGGCCTTCTGGCGGGTCTCGTTGAGCTTGATGACGTGCCAGCCGAAGCTGGTCTGAACGGGGCCGCCCAGGTCGCCCGGCGCTAGGTCGACGACCGCCGTCTCGAATTCCGGCACCATCATCCCGAGGCCGAACCAGCCCAGTTCGCCGCCGTTCGGACCCGAGGGGCCGGTGCTGTGCTCGCGGGCGAGCTCGGCGAAATCGGCGCCGCCCTCCAGCTCGGCCACGAGGGCCTGCGCCTCGGCCTCGGTCTCCACGAGGATGTGGCTGGCGTTGAATTCGGGTTCGGGCTCGGTCGCGCCGTACTCGGCATCGTAGGCGGCCTGGATCTCGGCATCGGTGTTGGTGACGGCCGCGGCCGCGTCGATCACGCGACCGGCGAGGAAGGCGCGCGCCTCGTTCTCGAGCCCGATCTCGTTGGCGCGGCTGAGGTCGGCGCGCGCGGCGTCGGCCAGCACCTGCTGCTGGATGAGCTGCTCCAGCATCCCGTCATAGAGCGCCTGATCGGGCAGCTGCTGGTATTGCTGCGGCAGCCGTTCGCGCATGGCGATCAGGTGGCCGAGCGTGATCTCGGTTTCGCCCACGGTGGCCAGCACGGTGTCGGCATCCTGCGCCATGGCGGGGGCGGTCAGCACGAGGGCCAGCGCGGCCCCGGTCAGCAGTCGGGTCATCATCGGTCCTTTCAGGTCGCGTCCAAGGCCATTCGTCATGGCGTCGGGGGGCGTTCGTTGACACCCGATGGGCCGGGTCTTAAGTGCGGTCGAGGCTTATTTTACCGCGCCCGCCCATCGGTTTCCCCTGTCTGATATGGGGCCTGTTCCGCATCGGCAAGGGCGCGAGGACAGGACGAACATGCTGGGACTGGGTGGAATTGCGAAGAAGGTCTTCGGCACGCCGAACGACCGCAAGGTCAAGGCGACGTTGAAGACCGTCACCGCCATCAACGCGCTCGAGCCCGAGTTCGAGGCGCTCTCAGACGAGGGCATCAAGGAGCGGACCGCCGCCCTGACCGCGCGGGCGCAGGCCGGCGAGCCGCTCGACGCGCTGCTGCCCGAAGCCTTCGCCAATTGCCGCGAGGCGGCGCGCCGTGCGCTGGGCCTCCGGGCCTTCGACACGCAGCTTCTGGGCGGGATTTTCCTGCACGAAGGCAATATCGCCGAGATGAAGACGGGCGAGGGCAAGACCCTCGTGGCGACCTTCCCGGCCTATCTGAATGCGTTGTCGGGGCAGGGCGTCCACATCGTGACCGTCAACGATTACCTCGTCCGGCGCGACGCGGAATGGATGGGCAAGGTGTTCGACGCGCTGGGCCTGACGACGGGCGTCGTGGTGCCCGGCCAGACCGACGAGGAAAAGCGCGAGGGCTATGCCGCCGACGTGACCTACGCGACCAACAACGAGCTGGGCTTCGACTACCTGCGCGACAACATGCGGTCGTCGCGCAAGGAGATGGCGCAGCGCGGCCACAACTTCGCGATCGTCGACGAGGTGGATTCGATCCTGATCGACGAGGCGCGCACCCCGCTCATCATCTCTGGCCCGTCCGAGGACCGCTCCGATCTCTACACCCGGATCGACACGCTGATCCCGCGAATCACCGAGGAGCATTTCACGCTCGACGAAAAGCAGCGGAGCGTGACCTTCACCGACGAAGGCAACGAGTTCCTCGAGGAGCTTCTGCTGACCGAGGGCATCCTCCCCGAGGGGCAGTCGCTCTACGATCCGGAATCGACCACCATCGTCCACCACGTCAATCAGGGCCTGCGGGCCCACAAGCTCTTCCAGAAGGATCAGCACTACATCGTGCGCAACGCCGACGTCGTTCTGGTCGATGAATTCACGGGCCGCATGATGCCCGGACGTCGCCTTTCGGACGGGCTGCACCAGGCCATCGAGGCCAAGGAGGGCGTCTCCATCCAGCCCGAGAACGTGACCCTCGCCAGCGTGACGTTCCAGAACTACTTCCGGCTCTATTCCAAGCTGGCCGGCATGACCGGCACGGCGGCGACCGAAGCCGAGGAATTCGCCTCGATCTACGGCCTCGGCGTGGTCGAGGTCCCGACCAACAAACCGATCGCCCGCGCTGACGAGCACGACCAGGTCTACCGCACCGCGCAGGAGAAGTTCGACGCCATCACCGCCGAGATCAAGGCCGCCCACGAGACCGGCCAGCCCGTGCTCGTCGGCACGACCTCGATCGAGAAGTCCGAGATGCTGTCCGGCCTGCTGACCGCGGCGGGCATTCCGCACAACGTCCTCAACGCGCGCCAGCACGAGCAGGAGGCGCAGATCGTCGCCGATGCGGGCAAGCCCGGCGCCGTGACGATCGCGACGAACATGGCGGGGCGCGGCACCGACATCAAACTGGGTGGCAATGTCGAGTTCAAGGTGATGGAGGCCATCGCCGCCGACCCCGAGGCCGACCCCGACGCCATCCGCGCCCGGATCGAAGCCGATCACGCGGGCGAGGAGGATCGCGTCAAGGCGGCGGGCGGTCTCTTCGTGCTGGCGACCGAACGCCACGAGAGCCGGCGCATCGACAACCAGCTGCGCGGCCGGTCGGGCCGGCAGGGCGATCCGGGGCGGTCGGTGTTCTTCCTGTCGCTCGACGACGACCTGATGCGGATCTTCGGGTCCGAGCGGCTGGAGAAGGTGCTCAACACGCTGGGCATGAAGGAGGGCGAGGCGATCATCCACCCGTGGGTGAACAAGTCGCTGGAGCGCGCGCAGGCCAAGGTCGAGGGGCGCAATTTCGACATCCGCAAACAGCTCCTGAAATTCGACGACGTGATGAACGACCAGCGCAAGGCCGTGTTCGAGCAGCGCCTCGAGATCATGGAAGCCGAGGAGATCGGCGAGATTGCGCAGGATATGCGCCATCAGGTCGTGGACGACCTCGTGGACCAGTACCTGCCGCCCAAGACCTATGCCGACCAGTGGGACGGCGCGGGGCTGGCTGCGGCCGCGCGCGAGATGCTGGGCGTCGACGTGCCCGTCGCCGAATGGGCCGACGAGGACGGCGTCGACCAGGAGGTGGTGCGCGAACGGCTGTATGACGCGACAGACGCGCTGATGACCGAGAAGGCCGATGCGTTCGGCCCCGAGCAGATGCGGTCGATCGAGAAGCAGGTGCTGCTCCAGACGATCGACGCCAAGTGGCGCGAACATCTCCTGACACTGGAGCATCTGCGCTCGGTCGTGGGCTTCCGGGGCTACGCCCAGCGCGATCCCCTCAACGAGTACAAGACAGAGGGCTTTCAGCTCTTCGAATCCATGCTCGACAGCCTTCGGGTGGAGGTGACGAAGAAGCTGGCGCAGATCCGGCCGCTTTCGGAGGACGAACGGAAGGCGATGATGGAGCAGCTCATCGCGCAGCAGCGCCAGCAGCAGGAGGCCGTGGCCGCCGCCCAGCCGCAGCCCGTGACAGAACCAGCCGCCGCCGCGGCCGGAGCGGCCCCCGGCTTCGTCGAGGACGACCCCTCGACCTGGGGCGATCCGGGTCGCAACGAGCCCTGCCCCTGCGGATCCGGCAAGAAGTTCAAGCATTGCCACGGCGCCTTCTGACGCGGTCGATTTGACGGAAAACGCCCGAAAGGCGGCAGGCGCGGACCCAAGTTCCGCCCGAATTGAGCGGCATCACTGAGGAAACGAACCGTTTCCCGAGGATCGCCGCGATGACCGAGACCACGCCTGACCAGATGCCCGGATCCGATGCGCCCAACGGCCGCGCCCGCGCCGCCCTTCTGGCCGCCACCGCCCTCGACCGCGTTCGCAACCAGAGCCCCGTGCGTCTGGCGGCTGCGGGCGTGATCCTCGCGGGAGCGGCGGTCGCGATCACGATGCAATTCATCGGCGGCGGCGAACGTCCGGGCCCCGCCGCCGAGAAGGCACAGCCCCCGGCGCTCGTGACCGGCGGCCGGGCCTTGGCCGAAGTCGCCCCCGCCGCGCTGCCCGCGCTGCCCCGCGGTCCTGCGTCCACCAGCCTCGCCGCAGCGCCCATTCGCCCGATCAGCGCCGTCGAGCCGGTCCAGTCGGCCGCCGTCGATTGCGCGGTGACGCTGGACGCGGAACCGCTCGCCGCCGCGATGGTCTCGGTCGTGATCTCCGCGCCCTGCGACGCGGGCCAGCGGGCCGATATCGTGCAGGGTGATCTCCATGTGGCCATCGCGCTGGACGCGGAGGGCCGGGCCGCGCTCGACATGCCGGCCCTGTCGCCGGCGCCCGTCGTCGCCGTGAGCATCGCGGATCGCGATCCGGTAACCGCCCTGACCGAAGCGCGCGACCTCGGCAGCTACCGCCGCGCCGCCCTCGTCTGGGAGCAGGCGGCGGGGCTGGAACTGCATGCCTTTGAGGGCGAAGCCGATTACGGCGATCCAGGTCATGTCTCGCCTGCGACGCCGCACACCATTGCGCGCACGCTTGCGGGCAACGGTGGCTTCCTAACCGCTCTGGGCGATCCCGCGCTCGACGACGCGCGGATGGCGCTGATCTATACGAGCCCCGCCGAGAAGGCCGTCGCCGTCGCCATCGAGGTGCCGGTGACCGAGGCCAATTGCGGAACCGAGGTGGTCGCGGCCACGATCCAGACCGCACCCGGCGTCGCGGCCGAGATGCACCCGCTCACTTTTGCGGTGCCCGGCTGCGATGCGGTCGGCGATCTGGTGATCCTCGGGGACCTTCCGGCCCCCGTCGCGCTGGCGTCGAACTGAGATGACGGTCGCGGCGCATCCGCCGCGACCGGTCCCTCACATCATCTCGCGGACATCCGTCAAGCGGCCCGTGACGGCAGCGGCAGCGGCCATGGCCGGCGACATCAGGTGGGTGCGCCCCCCCTTGCCCTGACGCCCCTCGAAATTGCGGTTCGACGTCGCGGCACAGCGCTCGCCGGGCGCGAGCTGGTCGGGGTTCATCGCGAGGCACATGGAACAACCGGCGAGCCGCCACTCGAACCCGGCATCGATGAAGACCTGCGCCAGACCCTCTTCTTCGGCCTGCGCGCGCACGAGGCCTGAGCCGGGCACGACCATCGCGCGCATCCCATCCTTGATCCGCTTGCCCTTGAGGATCGCGGCGGCGGCGCGCAGATCCTCGATCCGGCCATTGGTGCACGACCCGATGAAGACGGTGTCGATGGGCACCTCGGCCAGCGGCGTGCCGGGTGTCAGGCCCATGTAGTCCAGCGATCGCTTGGCCGCATCGACCTTGCCGCCCGCGAAATCCGAAGGGTCGGGCACGGCGGCGGTGATCGGCAGCACGTCCTCGGGCGAAGTGCCCCAGGTGACGACCGGTGCGATATCCTCGCCCGCGATGGTGACGACCTTGTCCCAATGGGCGTCATCGTCGGAGTGAAGCGTGGTCCACCAGTTCATCGCGGCGTCCCACTGCGCGCCCTTGGGCGCGTGGGGCCGACCCATGCAGTAATCGAATGTCGTCTGGTCCGGCGCGATAAGGCCCGCGCGCGCGCCGCCCTCGATCGCCATGTTGCAAACCGTCATGCGGCCTTCCATCGACAGCGCGCGGATCGCTTCACCACAATATTCGATGACGTAGCCGGTGCCGCCCGCGGTGCCGGTCTTGCCGATCACCGAGAGCGTGATGTCCTTGGCCGTGACGCCGGGGCGCAGCTGGCCCGTGATCTCGACCTTCATGTTCTTGGCCTTGCGCTGGATCAGCGTCTGGGTGGCCAGCACATGCTCGACCTCGGAGGTGCCGATGCCGTGGGCCAATGCGCCGAACGCGCCATGGGTGGCGGTGTGACTGTCGCCGCAGACGACGGTCATGCCGGGCAGGGTCCATCCCTGCTCGGGGCCGACGATGTGCACGATTCCCTGCCGCACGTCCGAGACGGGGTAGTAATGGATCCCGAAGTCACGCGCGTTCTTGTCGAGTGCGGCCACCTGGATGGCGCTGTCCTCGGTCATGTTCTTGGGGTCTTCGCGGCCCGCGGTCGTCGGCACGTTGTGGTCGGGCACCGCGATGGTCTTGTCGGGCGCATGCACCTTGCGCCCGGCCAGGCGCAGCCCTTCGAAGGCCTGAGGGCTGGTGACCTCGTGGACGAGGTGGCGGTCGATATAGAGAAGGCAGGTGCCGTCCTCGGCCTCGTGGGCGAGATGGGCATCCCAGATCTTGTCGTAGAGCGTCTTGCCGGTCATGGCGGCGTCCCTCGTGTCTATGCGTGTCGGTCGGTTCGATCGGGTCCGCGCGTCGGGCGGCGGGTCCGGGGGCAGGGAAGTCCGGTCTCAGCCGCGGGCCGTCACCCCGCGCGCGCGTCCGAAGAACCGCCAGGGCAGAAAGGCATGGTCGGATAGGCTGTGGACGCGTGTCATCGCGGCGATGAATACGCACGCCCCCCGCGCGTGGCAAGGCGATGCGTCGGACTTGTGCCGCCGCGTGCCGCGCCCCAGAGTGACGCGGACGCGTCGAGATGGGGCCTGATGGACGAAGACGGCGAATTCGCGATCCCGCTCCAGAGCGAGGTTCTCACCATCTGGCAACAGGCCGAGAGCTATCTCGACGGCCTGATGCAGCCGGGCTGGCGTCTGTGGCAGGTTCTGATCGTCCTCGGTCTGGTCGCGGCGGCCTACCTGCTCCGCCGCGTCGTGGCCGAGGTGATGACCCGCTGGATGCGCGGCCAGACGGGGCGCCCGAAATGGCAACTGCGCTCGCTCGTCATCCTGCGCAACCGGCTTGGCCTGATCTTCTTCGCGGTGCTGGCCTGGGTGACCTACCTGCTGATGCAGGAGCTGACATGGCCCTCGCGAAGCTACCTCGTGGGGCTGGCGGCGACGATCGGCACGGCCTGGATGGTGGTCAGCTTCATCGCGCGCCTGATCCGCAACCCGTTCCTGCGCAAGATCGTCAGTTGGGGCCTCTGGATCTACGTCACGCTCTTCTATCTCGGGATCTGGGACGAGGCGCGCGAGGCACTGGACCTCCTCGCGCTCGAATTCGGCGAGGTGCGGCTCTCCGTCCTCGGCATCCTGACGGCCATCGTCGTCATCGGCGTGCTGTTCTTCGTGGCCCGCTTCGTCAGCCAGACCACCGCCGCCCGCATCCAGCGCAACGAGGATATCAGCCCCTCGATGCGCGTCCTCGTGGTGAAGATGCTGCAGACCGTCCTTTATGCGGGCGCGTTCTTCATCGGCCTGAAGGCGGTCGGCTTCGACCTCACCGGCCTCGCGGTCCTGTCGGGCGCGATCGGCGTCGGCCTCGGCTTCGGTCTTCAGAAGGTCGTCTCGAACCTCGTCTCGGGGGTCATCATCCTCCTGGACAAGTCGATCAAGCCCGGCGACGTCATCTCGCTGGGCGAGACCTTCGGCTGGGTCACGACGCTGACCGCGCGCTACGTCTCGATCACGACGCGGGACGGCAAGGAGTACCTGATCCCGAACGAGGATCTCATCACCGGGCAGGTGGTCAACTGGTCCCATTCCAACAGCTTCGTGCGGCTCGATATCTTCTTCGGCACGGCTTACGGCGACGACCCCCATGTGGTCCGCCGGGTCGCCATCGAGGCCGCGGCCGGCGCCAAGCGCGTGCTGTCGCTGCGCCCGCCGGTCTGCCACATCGTGGGCTTCGGGGATTCCAGCGTCGATTACATCCTGCGTTTCTGGATCAGCGACCCGACCGAGGGGCTGACCAATATCCGGGGCAACGTCTATCTCGCGCTCTGGGACGCATTCCAGGCCAACGGCATCAGCATCCCGTTCCCGCAGCGCGAAGTGAAGATCCTCGACGGCGCGGACGGCGCGCCCGCCGCAATCGGACCGGACGATGGACCTGCTTGACGAGGACGCCACCGCGCAGCTCGCAGCCCTCCGGTCCGGCACGGTGTCGGCCTCGGAACTCATGGCCGCGACGCTCGACCGGATCGACGCGCGCAACCCCGCGCTGAACGCGATCGTCTCGCTGCGCGACCGCGACGCATTGATGTCCGAGGCCGCGGTCCCGCGCGATGGCCCGCTGGCCGGGCTGCCCTGGGCGGTCAAGGACCTCGCCGACACGGGCGGGCTGCGCACGACCTACGGTCATCCCGCCTTCGCCGATCACGTGCCTGCCGAAGACGCGCCGATGGTCGCCCGGCTGAAGGCGGCGGGGGCCATCGTCATCGGCAAGACCAACACGCCGGAATTCGGCCTCGGCTCGCACAGCTACAACCCCGTTCACGGCGTGACGCGCAACCCGTGGGATCCGAGCCGCAGCGCCGGCGGCTCCTCGGGCGGCGCGGGTGCGGCGCTGGCGGCGCGGATGCTTGCCGCCGCCGACGGGTCTGACATGATGGGCAGCCTGCGCAACCCGGCCGCGTGGAACGGTGTCTACGGGATGCGGCCGACCTACGGGCTGGTGCCGAACACGCCGCAGGGCGACCTCTTCCTGCATCCTCTCTCGACTGACGGCCCGATGGCGCGCAGCCCGCGCGATCTGGCGCTGATCCTGTCCGTATTGGCTCCGCATGACCCGGTGCATCCCCATGCGTGCGGTCCGTTCCGCCCCGAGCCGCCGCGTCCCTTGCGGATCGGCTGGGTCGGCGCCTGGGGCGGGGCGTGGCCCTGCGAGCCGGGTCTCGTCGCCCATGCCGAGGCCGCCGCACGGGGCCTCGCGGACCTCGATCACGCCGTCATGGACATCGCCGCACCGTTCCCTGCGGATCGGCTCTGGTCGGCGTGGACGACGCTGCGAAGCTGGGCCATCGCCGAGAAAATGCGCCCGCTCTGGACCGAGCGCTTCGCCGAGATGTCGAAGCCCGAACTCGTCTGGGAAGTCGAGCGCGGCTTGGGCCTGAGCGCCGCCGAGGTCCATGCCGCCAGCGCCGTCGCCTCGGACTGGGCCCGCCGGATGGCGGCGCTGGAAATCGACGCGCTGGCCATGCCCACGACCCAGTGCCTGCCCTTTGACGCCGCGCTCGATTGGCCGAAGGAAATCGCCGGGATCCGGATGGACAGCTACCACCGATGGATGGAAAGCGTCGTGCCCGCCTCGCTGATCGGTCTGCCCGCCCTGTCGCTTCCGGCCGCGCCCGTGGACGGTCTGCCCTGCGGTCTTCAACTGGTCGGGCAGCGTGGCTCGGACGGCGCGCTGCTGGCGCTGGCCGAGATGTGGCATCGCGACCTGCCCGTCCCTGACGTAGCGTAACTCACTGCGAATACACTGATTCCAGGCGGTGTTGCCCTCATGCCAATTGAATGGCGGGACGTCGCTTCCCATCTGGGCTTCCGTTGCCCGGTGCCAAACCGGGTGTTACGTTCGACCCATGGCCCGAGGGCCGCTCACATACCCGGAGGACCGGAACCTGTCTGTTGACACCATTGCGGCCGGCGCGGCCGATCTCGCCCCCAAGGGCACCCAAGCCAGCGACGACCTGCTGGCACTCATCCTGACATCGCTGGACGACGACAAGGCCGAGGAGATCGTGCAGATCGACCTGCGCGGCAAATCCTCCGTGGCCGACCACATGGTGGTCTGCTCGGGTCGCTCGACGCGGCAGGTCACGGCCCTGTCCGAAAAGCTGGCCGAGCGCATCAAGCCCATGATCGGGCGCTCGCCCAAGATCGAAGGCAAGGCCCAGGGCGACTGGGTTCTGGTCGATGCGGGCGACGTGATCGTCCATATCTTCCGGCCCGAAGTCCGCGAGTTCTACCAGCTCGAGAAGATGTGGCAGGATCCTTCGGCCGACGGCCCCCGCGCCAACTGAGTGCGGATCGACCTGATCGCCGTCGGGCGCCTGCGCAAGGGGCCCGAGAAGACGATGATCGACGACTATCTCGACCGTTTCGCGAAGACGGGGCGCGGGCTTGGCCTGCCGCCCCTGTCGGTCGTGGAACTCGACGCGAAGGGTGGGGGTCAGGCCGCCGAGGTGGCGCTGATCGAACGGGCGCTGCCCGAGGGCGCGGTCGTGGTCGCCCTGGACGAGCGGGGGCGGCAGATGACGTCACCCGATCTTGCCACGCTGGTCGGGCGGACCCGCGACGACGCGCGCGACCTGGCCTTCGTAATCGGCGGTGCGGACGGGCTGACGCCGGCGCTGCGGGACCGGGCCGATGTCACGCTCAGCTTCGGGTCGATGGTCTGGCCGCATATGCTGGCGCGCGTCATGCTGACCGAACAGCTCTACCGCGCGGCCAGCATCCTCACGGGTTCGCCCTACCATCGCGCCTGAGCGCGCCGTAGAACGGGCGGCGCAACCCCGCGCGGAGGCCCGAGCCCATGTCGAAGAAACCCGTCATCCTGTGCATCCTCGACGGCTGGGGCATCTCGGACCGCCCCGAGCAATCCGCCCCCGACGTCGCCGACACCCCCAATTTCGATCGCCTCGTGGCAACCTGTCCCAATGCGACGCTGACCACCTTCGGCCCCGATGTGGGCCTGCCAGAGGGCCAGATGGGAAATTCCGAGGTCGGGCACATGAATATCGGCGCGGGCCGGGTCGTGCGCATGGATCTGGGCCTGATCGACCACGCCATCGCGACCGAGAGCTTCCGCGACGAGTCCGCGCTGACCGACTGGCTCGCCGGCCTCACGGAAAGCGGCGGGCGCGCACACCTGATGGGCGTCATCTCGGATGGTGGCGTGCACGGGCATATCGACCACGTGATCCATGCCTGTCGCGTCGTGGCGGATGCCGGCGTGCCGGTCGTCCTCCATGCGATTGCCGACGGGCGCGACGTGGCGCCCCGCTCGGCGGAAGGCTTCGTCGACCGACTGGCGTCCGAACTGCCCGAGGGCGTGACGATCGGCACGCTGACGGGTCGCTATTTCGCGATGGATCGCGACAACCGCTGGGACCGGGTGCAGCGCGCCTGGGCCGCGATGGTCTGGGGCGAAGGGGAGCATGTGGCCGACGCGGCTGCCGCCGTCGCCGCCGCCCGCGACCGCGACGAGGGCGACGAGTTCATCCAGCCGACGATTCTCGGCGACTACGAGGGGATGTCCGATGGCGACGGCCTCTTCTGTCTGAACTTCCGGGCCGACCGCGCGCGCGAGATCCTCGCGGCGCTGGGCGATCCCGAGTTCGAGGGCTTCGAGACCAACGCGCGGCCGAAGCTGCACATGCTCGGGATGGTCGATTACTCCGAGGCGCATGACGCCTACCTGGCCACCGTCTTCCCCAAGCAGACCGTGCCCAACACGCTGGGCCACTGGGTCGCGTCCAAGGGTCTGACGCAGTTCCACCTGGCCGAAACCGAGAAGTATCCGCACGTCACCTTCTTTCTCAACGGCGGCAAGGAGGCGCCCGAGCCCGGTGAAGACCGCCACATGCCGAAATCGCCAGATGTCGCGACCTACGACCTGCAACCCGAGATGTCCGCCGCCGCCGTGACCGAGGCATTCGTCGAAGCCATCGGCAAGGGCTACGACCTGATCGTGGTGAATTACGCCAACCCGGACATGGTCGGGCACACGGGCGATCTCGCCGCCGCGGCCCGCGCCTGCGAGGCGGTGGATGCGGGGCTCGGGGCGGTGCTCGACGCGCTGGAGGGGACGGATGGCGCGATGATCGTCTGCGCCGACCACGGCAATTGCGAAACGATGGTCGATCCCGAGACCGGCAAGCCCCACACCGCGCATACGCTGAACCCGGTGCCCGTCATCCTATGGGGTGGGCCCGAGGGCGCCACGCTCGGCGACGGGCGCCTGGGCGACCTCGCGCCGACCCTACTGGAGCTGATGGGCATCGAGCCGCCCGCGGAGATGACGGGCCGGAGCCTCATCGGCTGATGCTCCGCGCGTTGATCTTATGGCTGGCGCTGACCGGGGCCGCGACGGCGCAGGACGCTCAGGGCGATGCGCGTGCCGCCGCCGAGCAGCTGTCCCGCGCCGCCGCCGCGCTGGAGGAGGCGCGCGGGGCGGGGGATCGCATTGCCGCGCTGACCGGCGTCGTTCGCGCCTATGAGGACGGGCTGAGCGCGCTTCGCGACGGCCTCCGGCAGGTTTCGATCCGGGAGCGCGCGCTGGGTGCCGACCTTGCCGCCCGCGAGGCCGAGATCGGCCGTCTCATCACCGCGCTCCAGACGATCGAGCGGGCGCCCGGCCCGCTGCTCCTCTTGCATCCGTCGGGCGCGCTGGGGACGGCGCGATCCTCGATGCTGCTGGCCGAGGTGACGCCCGCGCTCAACCGAGAAGCGGCCACGCTGCGTGCCGATCTGGCCGAACTGCAGCAGCTTCGCGCGCTGGAGGAGGCGGCGGTCGACAGCCTGTCCCGGGGCCTTTCGGGCGTTCAGGACGCGCGCGCGGCGCTCTCGGAGGCGATCACGGATCGCACGCCCCTTCCCGAACGCTTCGCCGGGGATGCCGCGCGGGTCGAGGATCTGCTGGGCCGCGTGGACACGCTTCAGGCCTTCGCGGACGGGCTGGGTACGCTGGCGCCCGCCGACGCGGCACCGCTGGTGTTGCCGCTGCCATGGCCGGTGGCGGGCACGCTGTTGCGGCGCTTCGACGAGCCGGATGCGGCGGGCATCGTGCGCCCGGGCATCGTGATCGCGACGGCCGCGGGCGCGCTGGTCACTGCGCCCGCGGCGGGCACGATCCGCTATGCCGGACCGCTTCTGGATTACGGGAACGTGATCATCCTCGAACCCCGTCCCGGCGCGTTGCTTGTTTTCGCCGGTCTGTCCGAGGTTTATGGTCGCGCCGGAGAGATCGTCGCTGCATCCGCGCCGCTTGGCCTGATGGGCGGGGCATCGCCGAGCGCGGGGGACTTCCTGCGTGACGCATTGTCCGGTGGGGGTGCGTCGCGTCCAGAGACGCTTTATGTGGAAGTGAGAGAGGCCGGAAGGCCCGTTGACCCGGCGGCGTGGTTCGCCACGGAAAGAGACGAGTAGGGATTGAACATGAGAAAGACCGCGATGGCCGCAGCCGTCGGCATGGTGTCCGGCATCCTCGCCACGACGCAGATCGCCGGCCCCCTTCTGGCCCAGGAGAACGCCAACGAGGCGAGCGTCTACGAACAGCTCGACCTGTTCGGCATCGTCTTCGAGCGCATCCGCAACCAATATGTCGAGGAAGTCGACGAGGGCGAACTGATCGAGGCCGCCATCAACGGGATGCTGACCTCGCTCGACCCGCATTCGTCCTACCTGCCGCCGCGCGATTTCGAGGACATGCAGACCGACACGCGCGGCGAGTTCGGCGGCCTCGGGATCGAGGTCACGCAGGAAGAAGGCTACGTGAAGGTCATCACGCCCATGGACGGCACCCCGGCCTACGAGGCGGGTGTCGAGGCGGGCGACTTCATCACCGCGGTCGATGGCGAGAACATCCTCGGCCTCACGCTGGAAGAGGCGGTCGACCTGATGCGCGGTCCGGTCGGGTCGGACATCATCGTGACCATCGTGCGCGAGGGGCTCGAGGAGCCGCTCGACATCACGATCACGCGCGACACCATCAAACTGACCGCCGCGCGCGTCCGCCGGGAAGGCGACACGATCGTGGTCCGCGTCTCGACCTTCAACGACCAGACGCTGCCGAACGTGCGCGCGGGCCTCGACAAGGTGCTGGCCGAGATCGGCGGCGGGCTCGATGACGTCAACGGCATCGTGCTCGACCTGCGCAACAATCCCGGTGGTCTTCTGACCGCGGGCGTGGCGCTGGCCGACGCGTTTCTCGAGCAGGGCGAGATCGTCTCGACCCGTTCGCGCGAGGCGGATGCGGGCGACCGGTTCAACGCGCGCGCCGGCGACATCGCCGAAGGCAAGCCGATGGTCGTTCTGATCAACGGCGGGTCGGCCTCGGCCTCCGAGATCGTTGCGGGCGCGCTGCAGGATCACCGCCGCGCCGTGGTCGTCGGAACCAAGTCTTTCGGCAAGGGGTCGGTCCAGACGATCATGCCGGTGCAGGGCGATGGCGCGATCCGACTGACGACCTCGCGCTACTACACGCCCTCGGGCCGCTCGATCCAGGCGCTGGGCATCTCGCCCGACATCGTCGTCGTCCAGCCCCGCCCCGACCCCAACGCCGAGGAGGAGGAAGAGGACAACGATCGTCCCAACCGCTCCGAGGCCGGTCTGCGCGGGTCGCTCGACAATGACAGCCTGACCGAGGACCAGCAGGAGCAGATCCGGCTCGAGCAGGAGGAGGCGCGTGCCGTCGCCGAACTGCGCGACGAGGATTACCAGATGGCCTATGCGATCGACATCCTGAAGGGTCTGTCGGCCATCGAGCTGGCCGGCCAGTGACGATCGGGGGCGGGCCGTCGCGGCCCGCCCCATACGCGCCATGACCCCCGAAGAGACTGCCAAGCTGCCCTACCGTCCCTGCGCGGGCGTCTGCCTGACCAACGCCGCAGGTCTGATCTGGGCGGGCGAGCGGCTGGACACGCCGGGCGCATGGCAGATGCCGCAGGGCGGGATCGACCCCGGCGAGGCGCCCGAGGCGGCGGCCCTGCGCGAGCTTCACGAGGAGACGGGCCTCGCGGCCGAGGCCGTGACCGAACTGGCGCGCCTGCCCGAGCCACTGGCCTATGACCTGCCGCACCATCTCGTGCCGACGCTCTGGAAGGGGCGATACCGGGGGCAGGCGCAGCACTGGTTCCGGTTCCGCTACGACGGGCCGGACGACGCCGTCGATCTCGACGTCCACGAGCGCGAGTTCGCGCGCTGGCGATGGATGGCGCCGGACGACCTTCTGGCCGCGATCGTGCCCTTCAAGCGCGACCTCTACGGCCGGGTGCTCGACGGGTTTGACCTGCGCTGATCCGCTCGGCGCGACCGCGCTATCGGATACGGCTTGCCGGGCTGCGGCGGCCGTCCCACCTTTCGGCCCAGACCCGCAACGGAGCCGCGCCATGATCCGCACCGCCCTTCTCGCCGCCCTGACTCTCGCCGTGGCCCAGCCCGCCATGGCGCTGTCCTGCCTGCGCCCGACCGTCCAGTCGAGCTTCCAGCATGCCGACCAGTCCGAGGCGCAGTACACGCTCGCTGTCGGGCGCATCCGCGTCCTGCCCGGCCAGACGATCCCCGAACAGCCCGACGACCCGAACCAGCGGCAGGGCTACGAGCTTCAGGCCCGGTTCCAGGGCCAGCTCGCCTCGGCCACCGGGTTCGACACGCCCGCCGACTTCCCGGTCACGCTCAAGGTCGAATGCGTCGCCGCCTGGTGCGGGGGCGTGCCGCTGGACCGGGTGCTCGCCTTCGTGGAACGCACCGAGGACGGCAACCTCATCACCGAGGGGCCGTGCCCGCGCGACCTGCTCCAGGCCTCGCCCGAGGCGCTGGAGCAGGCGATGGCCTGTATCCGGGGCGAAGCCTGCGAGGTGACCGACCGGCCCTGACGGCTACTGCCCGATGGCGACGCCCTCGCGCCGGGGATCGGCCCCGCCGCTCAGCGTGTCGCCGTCGATCGAAATGACGTGCAGCCCCGAGGTCAGGCCACGCACGTTGGTCTCGAAGCCCATGTCCGTCAGCGCCTCTCCCAGCCCTTCGGCGGCGGTGCCCTCTTCGAGGTCGTAGGTCCCGAACCGGTTGACCAGATGCGGCAGGGCGACGGCCTGCTGGACGTCCATGCCCCAGTCGAGATGCGCGACGATGGTCTTGGCGACGTAGCCGATGATCCGGCTGCCGCCGGGCGAGCCGACGACCATCACCGGCGCTCCGTCGCGCAGCACGATGGTGGGCGACATCGAAGAGCGGGGACGCTTGCCCGGCTCGACCCGGTTGGCGATGGGCACGCCGTCCGAATGGGTGGCGAAGCTGAAATCCGTGAGCTCGTTGTTGAGGAGGAACCCGCCCGGCGTCATCAGCCGCGAGCCGAAGCCGTTCTCGATAGTTGTCGTCATCGAGAGCGCGTTGCCGTCGCCGTCCACGATCGAGATATGCGAGGTCGAGGGCAGCTCCAGCGACACGTCGTCGGCGAAGTGCAGCGCCGCGTGATCCCAGGGCGGCGACCCGGCCGAGACCTCGGGCAGGGCGTCGTCGCCACTCAGGAGCGTGGCGCGGTCGCGCAGATACGCCTCGTCCAGAAGCTTCGGCATGGGGACGAAATCGCTATCGGCCATGTATCGGCCGCGATCCGCGAATGCGAGGCGCGAGGCGTCGCCGATCAGGCGCCAGGCCTCCGGATCGTCGGGACCCATGGCGGCGATGTCGTGATATTCCAGCATCGCGAGGATCTGGCCCACGGTCAGCGCCCCCGAAGAGGGCGGGCCCATGCCGCAGACCTGGGTGCCGTGATAGGGTGCGCAGACGGCCGGGCGCTCGACCACGTCATAGGCGGTCAGATCGTCCATCGTCAGGACGCCGGGTTGGGCCGCACCCCGCACGGTGGCCACGATCCCCTCGGCGACCTCGCCGGAATAGAACGCGTCGGTCCCTTCGGCGGCCAGCGCACGCAGCGTGGCGGCATAGGCCGGGTTGCGCAACGTCTCGCCCTTCTGGAGCGGTGCGCCGTTCGGCAGGAAATAGGCGGCGGTGGCCGGTGCCACGGCGAGGCGTTCGGCGTCGCCCGTCACCAGTTCGGCCAACCGCAGCGACACGGCGAACCCGTCCTCGGCCAGTTCGATGGCATCGTCGAAGAGCCCGCTCCAGCTTGCGCGCCCCCAGCGGCGATGCGCCTCCTCCATCAGCATGGGCGTGCCGGGCGTTCCGACCGAAAGGCCGCCGACCACGGCATCGAAGAAGCCCATCGGCTCGCCGTCCTCGGTCTGGAACAGGGTCGGCGTCGCGGCCATCGGCGCGGTCTCACGGCCATCGAGCGTCGTTGTCTCGCCGGTCGCCGCGTCGTACCAGACGAGGAACGCGCCGCCGCCGAGGCCCGAGGACTGCGGCTCGACGAGGCCAAGGACGGCCTGGACGGCGACCATGGCATCGGCTGCGCTGCCCCCGTCGCGGAGCACTTGGGCCCCTGCCTCGGCGGCCAGCGGATTGGCCGCCGTGACCATCCAGTCGGTCGAGGTCACCGGCGCGGCCACTTCGGGGGCGAGGCCGGTGGCGGCTTCGGGTGCGATGGCGTCGGCCGCCTCCTGCGCGAAGGCGGGCGTCGTCAGAAGCAGTAGGGCGAGGGCGGTCCGCATGGCATGTCTCCTGTCGGGGTTGATCCCGGACAGCATGGCACGGATTTACGCTGCGGCAACCTTGCGGCGCGTGAGCGGCGTTTCGTTCACCGGCAGATGGACGATCGCCGAGAGCAGTCCGACCCCCACGCCGACCCACCAGACCGCGACGTAGCTGCCCGTGGAATCGTAGAGCGCGCCGCCCAGCCACACGCCGAGAAAGCTGCCGAGCTGGTGCGAAAAGAAGACGAGACCGTAGAGCGTGCCCATGTAGCGCAGCCCGTAGATATGCGCGACGAGGCCCGATGTCAGAGGCACCGTGGCAAGCCAGAGCGACCCCATAGCGACCGAGAAGAGCACGACCGAAAGCGGCGTGATCGGCGTGAGGATGAAGAGCGCGGCCACGACCGTGCGCCCGAGATAGATCCCCGCCAGCAGCTTCTTGCGGCTGAAGCGCTGACCCAGCCACCCCGCGTAGAGCGTGCCCGCGATGTTGGCGAGACCGATGAGAGAGATCGCGACCGCGCCCAGCGCGCTCGTCGAGGTGATGCCCATCGTATGCAGCGTCGAGCCGGGGTCGATCGGGCCGCACATCTCGGTGACGAAGGCCGGGAAATGCGCCGTGATGAAGCCGAGCTGGTAGCCGCAGGAGAAGAAGCCCACGAAGATCAGCGCGTAGGACGGATCGCGGACCGCCTTGGTGAGGATCGCGCCCATCGATTCCTCGAGCGCGGCCTTCGGGACGACCGGCGCCCGCATCGTAGGTAGCGCAAAGAGCGCAAGCCCGATGATGCCCGCGAAGATCAGGAAGACCTCCTGCCAGGAAAAGCTCCCCAGCAGCCATTCGGCGATCGGCGGGCCGCAGACCTGTCCCAGCGATCCGGCGGCGGTCGCGATCCCCAGCGCCATCGAGCGGTTCTCGTCCGAGGCGGCCCGACCCACCACCGCGAGTATGACGCCGAAGCCCATGCCCGCAATGCCGAAACCGACGAGGATCTCCAGCAGTTGATGCGCGCCCGGCGTCACCGCGAATGACGACAGCACGAGCCCTGCCGCGTAGCAGATCACGCCCGCGACGATCGCCTTCCGGTCCCCGAAACGATCGGCCAGCGCGCCGAAGATCGGCTGGCCGATCCCCCAGGCGAGGTTCTGGATCGCGATGGCGAGGCTGAACTCGGCGCGGAGCCAGCCGAACTCGACCGCGATGGGGATCTGGAACACGCCGAAGCTGGACCGGATCGCGAAGCCGATCATCAGGACGATGCACCCCGAGACGAGGACAGGGGTGACGAGGGTCGGGCGCGGCGCGGTGGCGGAAGGATCGGACATGGGGTGCAGTTTCATCCGGCAGGCCGAAGCGTCAACGCGGGAAATCTTGGGCACGCATCAGATCGTCTGACCCGAGCTCCGCGCGCGTGCTTGACAGCCTCGATCCCGGCGCAGACGCTCGGCCACGTCTTTTCAAGGAGGTCTGCTATGTCCCGTTTCACCCCGCTCACCCTATCCCGCCGGCGCCTCCTGGGATCGGTCGCGATGCTAGGCGGTGCGGCGCTGCTGCCCCGCATGGTCCGCGCCGACGGCCACGCGCCGCTCAAGGTCGCGGGGATCTACACCGTGCCGGTCGAGCAGCAATGGGTCAGCCGCATCCACCAAGCCGCCGAAACGGCTCAGGCGCGGGGCGACATCGAGTACAGCTTCACCGAGAACGTCGCCAATACCGACTATCCCCGCGTGATGCGCGAATATGCGGAATCCGGGGTCGACATGATCGTGGGCGAGGTGTTCGGCGCCGAGGCCGAGGCGCGCGAGGTCGCAGCCGAATATCCCGACACCGCTTTCCTGATGGGGTCGTCGTTCAAGGAAGATGCGGGCCTGCCGAACTTCGCAGTGTTCGACAACTACATTCAGGACGCGGCCTATCTTTCGGGTATCATCGCGGGGTCCATGACCGAGAGCGGCAATATCGGCATGGTCGGCGGCTTTCCGATCCCCGAGGTCAATCGCCTGATGCACGCCTTCATGGCCGGCGTCCGCGAGATGTCGCCCGAGGCCACGTTCCAGGTCAGCTTCATCGGCTCGTGGTTCGATCCGCCCAAGGCCAAGGAGACGGCCTTCGCGATGATCGAGAACGGCGCCGACGTGATGTATGCCGAGCGCTTCGGCGTGTCGGACGCGGCCGCCGAGCGGGACGTGCTGGCCATCGGCAACGTGATCGACACGCAGGCCGACTATCCCGACACCGTGGTCGCCAGCGCGATCTGGCATTTCGAGCCGACGCTGGACGCGGCCATCGCCGCGGTGAAGGCGGGCGAGTTCACTGCCGCCGATTACGGCCGGTTCAGCTTCATGGATCGCGGCGGATCGAGTCTTGCGCCGCTGGGCACGTTCGAAGGCCGTGTGCCGCAGGAGGCGCTGGACCTCGTGGCCGAGCGCGAGGCCGCGATCCGGGCAGGCGAATTCTCGGTCGAGATCAACGACGACGAGCCGAAGTCCTCCTGACGTGACGGGGGACGGCGAGGCGGAGGTCGTCCTCCGCCTCGAGGGCATCACCAAGCGGTTCGGGCCGGTTACGGCCAATGACGGCGTCGGGTTCACCCTGCGACGCGGCGAGGTCGTGGCGCTCTTGGGCGAGAACGGCGCGGGCAAGACGACGCTGATGAACATCCTCTTCGGGCAGTACACGCCAGATGCGGGTACGATCGAGGTGATGGGCCATCGCCTGCCGGAAGGCAGTCCGGGTGCCGCGCTCCGGGCCGGTGTCGGCATGGTGCACCAGCATTTCACCCTCGCGGGGAATCTCACGGTGCTGGACAATATCGTGCTGGGCACGCGGCCGCTCTGGTCGCCGGGCTCGGGGCGGCGGGCGGCACGCGCACGAATCGCGGATCTGGCGCGGGATTACGGGCTGGCGGTCGATCCCGACGCGCTGGTCGGGCCGCTGACGGTCGGGGAACGTCAACGGGTCGAGATCCTCAAGGCGCTCTATCGCGACGCGCGCATCCTGATCCTCGACGAGCCGACGGCGGTGCTGACGCCGCAGGAGACCGAGGACCTCTTCGCGACGATGCGCCATGCGGTCGCGGACGGCCTGTCGGTCATCTTCATCAGCCACAAGCTCCACGAGGTGGCGGCGATCTCGGACCGGGTTGTGGTGCTGCGCCATGGCCGCGTCGTGGCTGAGGCCGCGACCGCCGACACCTCCCGCGAGGAGATGGCGCGCCTGATGGTTGGCGCCGAGATCCCCGCGCCGACCGTCCGTCCCCAAGCGCCGGGGGACGCGGTGGCCGAGCTGGCCGATGTCGACACCGTCGGGCGCGGGCTGGCCCCCGGCCTGCGGTCCACATCGATGACCGTCCGGCGTGGCCAGATCGTCGGCATCGCGGGCGTGTCGGGCAACGGCCAGGCGGCGCTGGCCGACCTGTTGGGCGGGCTCGTCGCACCCGCGGCGGGGCGCTTCGAGCTCAAGGGCGACGCCCCCGCCGATTGGTCCCCCCGCGCCGCCGTCCATGCGGGTGTCGCGCGCATCCCCGAGGACCGCCACCGCACCGGCACCGTCGCCGACATGGACCTGACCGAGAACGCGATGCTCGAGCTTTATGCCCGCCCTCCCATGAGCCGGGGCGGCTGGTTGAACCGGGGCGCGGCCGCGGCCTTCGCGCGCCGGATCATCGACGGCTACGACGTGCGCTGTCCGGGCCCGGACACGCGCATCCGCCTTCTGTCGGGCGGCAACATGCAAAAGCTGATCCTCGGACGCGTGCTCGAGACGTCGCCCGATCTGATCGTCGCGAACCAGCCGGTGCGCGGCCTCGATATCGGGGCGCTGACCTATGTCCACGAACAGCTTCTGGCCGCGCGCGACCGGGGCGCGGGCGTCCTTCTGATCTCCGAGGATCTCGACGAGATCGTCGCGCTCTCGGACGTGATCCACGTCATCAGCCGGGGCCGCCTGTCGCCCGCGTTCGACCGCGGGACGATGACGCCCGCCGAACTCGGCGGCTGGATGGCCGGGCAGGGGTTCGACCATGCGGCTTGAACCCATCGCCGCGCCCACCGCGCTCCGCACGGTCGGGCTGCCCGCGCTGGCCCTTGCCCTGACAGCTCTCTTTGCGACAGGGCTCGCGGCCTTGGCGGGGGCCGCGCCGCTGGCGGTGGCGGGCCTGATCGTCGAGGGCGCGGTCGGCTCGAAATTCGCGCTGCTCGAGACGCTGAACCGCGCGACGCCGCTGATCTTCACCGGGCTCGCCGTGGCGGTCGCGTTCCGCGCCAAGCTCTGGAACATCGGGGCCGAGGCGCAGCTCTATCTTGGGGCGGTGGCCACGGTCGTCCTCGGCACCGGCGCGCTGGGCTGGCCCGCCGCGACGCTGCTGCCGGTGCTGGCGCTAGCCGCGATCGTCTGCGGGGCCATCGCCCTGCTGATCCCGACCTTCCTCAAGACCCGCTTCGGCGTCGACGAGGTGGTCACCACGCTCCTGCTGAACTTCGTGGTCCTGCTCTTCGTGTCGTTGCTTCTCGAAGGGCCACTCAAGGATCCGATGGGCCTCGGCTGGCCGAAATCCGCGGCGCTGGTCCCCGAAGCGCGGCTGCCGCGGATCGCCGAAGGCCTGCGGCTTCATTGGGGCTTCGCGCTGGGCCTGATCGCGGCGGGCGTGGTCTGGGTGATCCAGACGCGCACCATCTGGGGCTACGAGATGCGGGCCGTCGGGTTGAACGTCGAGGCGGCGCAATTCGCGGGCATTCCGGTCCGCGCGACCCTGGTGCGGACGGCGGTCCTGTCGGGGGGGCTCGCCGCACTCGCAGGCTTCTCGGAGGTGGCGGGGGCGAAGGGGTCGCTGACCTTGGATTTGTCACCGGGCTTCGGCTACACCGGCATCATCGTCGCGATGCTGGCGCTTCTCAATCCGCTGGGCGTGGTCGTCGCCGCGATCTTCGTTGCGGGCATCTTCGTCGGCGCCGACAGCATGTCCCGCGCCGCGGGCGTGCCGACCTACCTTGCGGATATCCTGCTGGCGACGGCGCTCCTCTCGATGGTGCTGGCCATCCTGCTGACGCGGTTCCGGGTGCGGCGCGGATGATGGAGATCGTCGAAATCCTCCTCTCGGCCAGCTTCTGGGCCGCCGCGATCCGCATCGCCTCGCCGCTGATCTTCGCCGCCATGGGCGAGCTGATCTGCGAGCGGGCGGGCGTTCTGAACCTCGGGATCGAGGGCATCATGGTCACCGGCGCCTTCGCGGGCTGGATGGCGGTCTATTCGGGCACGGGTCTTTGGGCCGGGGTCGGCGTGGCGCTTCTGGCGGGGATGGCGTTCGGCCTTCTGCACAGCGTCCTGACGGTGCCGTTCGGCCTGTCGCAACACGTCGTGGGCCTCGGGATCACGCTTCTGGCGACATCGGCGACCTACTACGCGTACCGACTGGCCCTGCCCGAAGTCACGAGCCCGCCGAAGATCGAGGCGTTCCAACCCTGGCCCGTGCCCGGCCTTTCGGAGATCCCGATCCTAGGCGAGGCGCTCTTCACGCAGACACCGCTGACCTATGCGGCCTTCGCGACGGCCGCCCTCGTGGCCCTCGTCCTCTTCCGGACGCCGCTGGGCCTCGCCATCCGCGCGGCGGGCGAGAACCCGGCGGCGGTCGCGGCGCAGGGCCTCTCGGTCACGGGCCTCCGGATGGGCGCGGTGATCGTCGGGTCGGGCCTGATGGCCGTCGGCGGGGCGTTCCTCACCATGTCGGCCTTCGACAGCTTCTTCTTCGAGATGGTCAACGGGCGCGGCTGGATCTGCATCGCGCTCGTGGTCTTCGGCGCGTGGAAACCCGGCAAGACGCTGCTGGGCGCGATCCTGTTCGCGGCGTTCGACGCGTTGCAGATCCGCCTCCAACAAACGCCGCTCGGGGCCGACATCCCGTATCAGGTCTTCCTGATGGCGCCCTATATACTGTCCATTCTGGCCCTCGTGGTCATGTCGCGCCGCGCGCAGGTGCCCGCGGCCCTGATGGTGCCGTTCAACCGGGGGGAGCGCTGATGTTCGATCTGATCGTGAAGGGGGGCACGCTGCCCGACGGGCGCGTCGCCGATATCGGCATCCGGGGCGACCGGATCGCCGCTGTCGAGGCTCGGCTCGACGCCGTAGCGCGCGAGGTGATCGACGCGACGGGCGATCTGGTTTCGCCACCCTTCGTCGATCCGCATTTCCACATGGATGCGACGCTGAGTTACGGCATCCCGCGCGTGAACGCGTCCGGCACGCTGCTCGAGGGGATCGGCCTCTGGGGCGAGCTCAAGCAGGTGATGACGCAGGACGAGGTTCGCGACCGCGCGCTGGCCTATTGCGATTGGGCCGTTTCGATGGGTCTTCTGGCGATCCGCAGCCATGTCGATACCTGCGACGACCGCCTGCTCGGGGTCGAGGCGCTGCTCGACGTGCGCGAGACGGTGAAGCCCTATCTCGACCTGCAACTCGTCGCCTTCCCGCAGGACGGAGTGTTTCGCGACCCGACGGCATGGGACAACACGGTGCGCGCGCTGGACCTCGGCGTCGACGTGGTCGGTGGCATCCCGCATTTCGAGCGCACGATGGCCGAGGGCGCGCGCTCGGTCACGGCGCTCTGCGAACTGGCCGCCGAGCGGGGCCTGCCCGTGGACATGCATTGCGACGAGACCGACGATCCCATGTCGCGCCATATCGAGACGCTGGCCGCCGAGACGACGCGGCTGGGCCTTCAGGGTCGCGTCGCGGGCTCGCACCTGACGTCCATGCATTCGATGGACAATTACTACGTCTCGAAGCTCATCCCGCTGATGGCCGAGGCGCAGGTCGCGGCTATCCCGAACCCGCTCATCAACATCACGATCCAGGGGCGGCACGACACCTATCCGAAGCGGCGCGGCCTGACCCGCGTGAAGGAGCTGCTGGCCGCCGGGATCGAGGTCGGCTGGGGCCAGGATTGCGTGCTCGACCCGTGGTATCCGCTGGGGACGGCGGACATGCTGGACGTGGCCTTCATGGGGATGCATGTCGCGCAGATGACCCACCCGTCCGAGATGCGCCATTGCTTCGACATGGTGACGGAGGGGAACGCGCGCATCCTTGGGCTCGAAGGTTATGGCCTCGAGGTCGGTGACATGGCCTCGCTCGTGGTGCTGGACGCGGGCGATCCGGTCGAGGCGTTGCGCTTGCGCGCCGGGCGGCTTGCGGTGGTCTCGAAGGGCAAGGTCGTTGCACGCGGGGCGCGGGGCGATGCGGCGCTCGACCTGCCCGGGCGTCCCGGCTCGGTGCGCCGCCGCCACCGGAGCGTCTAGACCGGCACCAGCGCCCCCCGCCCGCCGATCACCTTCGCCGACAGGTCGCAGCCCGCGCGAAGCGCTGTGTCCGCCTTCGCGCCATCGAGCCACGCGGCGAGGAACCCGGCGTTCCAGCTGTCGCCGGCGGCAGTCGAGTCGACCACATCCTGCACCGGCGCCGGGTCGTGATGCGCGAGGCCGTCCGGCACCGCGCAGATCACGCGGCCGGGCCCGTCCTTGACCGCGACGACCGCCGCGCCCGCGCCCTTGTAGCGGTCCAAGGTCGCCTGTGGGTCGGCATCGCCGAACCACGTCGCCTCGTCCTCGTGCGACGGCAGCACGATGTCCGCGCGCGCCGCAGCCGTCATGACGGCGGAACACATCGCGGCGCCGTCGGGCCAGAGGCGGGGTCGCAGGTTGGGGTCGAATGCCACCCGCGCTCCCGCCGCCCGTGCCGCGTCCAGCCGGTCCATCAGCGCCGCGCGCCCCGGCGCGTCAAGGATGCCCAGCGTGATCCCCGAGAGGTAAATGAGATCGGCCCCCGCGAACGCATCGGCCAGTGCGTCGCCCTCGGCCAGACGCCGCGCCGCCGATTGCCCGCGCCAGTAGGAAAAACTGCGCTCCCCGTCCTGCAATTCGATCAGGTAGAGCCCGACCGTTCGCATCGGGTCGCGCACAACATGGGCCGTCCCGATCCCGGCATCCGCCATCGCCGCCACCATTCGGTCCGACAGCCCGTCCGTGCCGACGCGCGTGGCATAGTCGACCGTCCATCCCGGCCGCAGCCGCGCGAGATACCAGGCGGTGTTGAACGTGTCGCCCGCGAAGCTGGGGCGCAGCAGATCGCCCTCCGCCGGTGCCAGCTCGACCATGCATTCGCCCACCGATACGACCCGCATCCCGCTCCCCTTCCGCGTCCGACCGCGGGACCTTCGCACGGGGCTGACGGGGGCGCCATGCCGCGCTAGATGCGGGACGGATGACGACGCTTCCCGAACTCTATGCCGCGCGCGTGGCCGATGGCCGCCTGACGCGCGACCCCGCGCAGGAGGCGGCGCTGGAGGTTCTGGAGCGGATCCGCGCCAAGCTGGCCGAGCCGGAGAAGCGCGGCCTCTTCTCGCGCCGCCGTGCGCCCGAAGGCCCGATGGGCGCCTATCTCTGGGGCGGGGTCGGGCGCGGCAAGTCGATGCTGATGGACCTCTTTCACGAAGCGTCGCCCGTGCCATCGCGCCGGGTCCATTTCCACGCCTTCATGCAGGAGATGCACGAGGCCCTGCACGAGGCACGCGCCACCGGCCAACGCGATGCACTCGCGCCCTTCGCCGAAGGTGTGACCAACACCGTGCGCGTGCTCTGCTTCGACGAGATGCAGATCACCGACATCACCGACGCGATGATGGTCGGGCGCCTGTTCGAGAAGCTCTGGGAGGGCGGGGTGCATATCGTCACCACGTCGAACCGCGTGCCGGACGATCTCTACAAGAACGGGCTGAACCGGGCGCTGTTCCTGCCCTTCATCGAGATGGTGAAGACCCGGATGATCGTCCACCACCTCGACGCGCCGACCGATTACCGGCAGGGGCGGCTGGCCGGGGTGCAGACCTATTTCGTCGGGGGCGGCCCACTGGACGAGATCTGGGCGGATCTGTCGGACGGGCGGTCGGAAGGGCTGACGCTGCGGGTGAAGGGGCGGGAGTTGCGGCTGGACGATTTCGCATCCGGCGTCGCGCGCGCGTCCTTTGCAGAGCTGTGCGGCCGCCCGCTCGGGGCCGCGGATTACCTCGCGCTGGCGCGGGCGGTCCGGGTCCTGATCCTGACCGACGTGCCGGTGCTCGACCGGGCTCATGGCAACGAGGCGCGCCGCTTCGTGACGCTGATCGACGCGCTCTACGAGGCGGGCGTGCGCCTGATCGTCAGCGCCGAGGCCGAACCCGAGGCCCTGTCCGGCAAGGACGTGTTCGAGTTCGAACGCACCGCCTCGCGCCTGCGGGAGATGCAGGCCGAGGGCTGGGGCGCGGCCTAGCCGGGGATCATCCGCATCAGCGCCTCGCCCGCATGGTGCGCGCCGCCCCGCACGGTGACTTCGCGAACGACATCCAATCCCTTGATGATGCGGCGATCCGGCCAGAAGAACACCCGGTCGTTGAGCATCGCCAGCCACGCCTCCGGCGTCAGCCCATCTTCGAGCTTCGTCGCCAGCTTCCGGAGGCTCAGAGGGCCGTTGTCCGTGATCGTGATCGGCGTCCCGTCGGGGAGCGTGGCCGCCACGGGTCGGGCGCGGCGCCCGGCAAGGTCGACGCCCGTCCGCGCGCCGATCTGCGCGGCGGTCAGCAGACCGTGACGCCGGATACCCTCCGCCGACCCCGGCTGCGAGACGCGCCAGAGGATCGGGAACCGGTCGGCGAAGGCCTCGGGCGTCATCCGTGGCGGCGCGCTTCGGACAGCGCCGACATCGGCAGCGGGCCGCAGGGGTTCGACGGATCGGGCGAGATCCGGAGCGGGGTGGCGGGCGGCACGCCGCTCTCGTCGATGAAGACGCCGTCGACGCAGATGTCCTGCGCCCGGTTGCCGCCGTTGAAGCCGAAGCCCGGATCGCCGCAATCATCCGCGAAGCCGTTGGCGTTCCATTCCTGGTAGGTGCCGTTTGCCGGCTCGCCCCCCATGGGAAAGGCCAGCCGGTCCGCATCGAAGCGCAGCGTCCATGCGGTCTCGGGCGTTCGGTCGGCCAGCGTCCAACGGCCCAGCACGGCGTCGCCGCGCAGCCCCGTGATCGCGAATTCGGTGATGTCGGCTTCGGTCAGGATGCCCGTCGCGCCGTCGGGATAGGAGATCCTCCCCTCGATCCGGTATCCCTCGGACCCGATCCAGCAGAACGCGTGGGTGGCGGCGTGGGCAGGCGCGACAAGGGTGGCGAGGACGAGGGCGAGGCGGATCATGGGCGATCTATCGACGCGGGCGCGGGCCGGATCAAGACGCGGAAACGCCGCGGGCCGCCCGGCAGGGGGCGGCCCGTAGACGTCGGAGTGAGGGGATCACCAGTCGCCGGGACCACGATCGCGGAAGCTCTCGACGAGGAAGTCGATGAAGGCGCGGACCTTGGGCTGGGTGTAGCGGCCCGGCGGATAGACCGCGTAGACGCCCTGCACCTCGGGGGCATGGTTCTCGATGGCGGGGACGAGCTTCCCCTCCTTCATGGCGTCCGCGTAGAGGAAGTCCGGCAGGAACGCGATCCCGAGGCCGTTGCAGGCCGCGTTCAGGAGCGATTGCCCGTCATTCACCGTCAGCCACCCGGCCGAGCGCACCTGGCGCTTCTCGCCCGAGGGGGCGGTCAGCTTCCAGACCGAGCCGTTGGCCTGGTTGGAATAGTGCAGCAGCTTGTGGTCGTTGAGGTCGTCGATCCGCTGCGGGCGACCATATTCCTCGAGGTATTCGGGCGAGGCGATCATCTGCTTGTGCGTCTCGGCCAACTTGCGGGCCCGCATCGAGCTGTCTTCCAGGTCGCCGATCCGCACGGCGAGGTCGAACCCTTCCGAGATCAGCTCCACGTAGCGGTTGTTGAGGACCATGTTGACGGTGATGTCGGGGTATTCGTGCAGGAAGCCCCCGAGGATCGGGCTCAGGTGATTGACCCCGAAATCGGTGGCGACCGACACCCGCAGCACGCCCGAAGGCGCCGATTGCATCGAGGTCACCAGCGCATCCGCCTCGCCCGCGTCGTTCAACACGCGGCGGGCGCGGTCGTAATAGGCCAGGCCGATTTCCGTCGGGCTGACGCGGCGGGTCGTGCGGTTGAGGAGCCGGGCGCCCAGCCGCGTCTCGAGCGAGGATACATGCTTCGAGACGGCGGATTTGGAGATGCCGAGCTTCTTGGCGGCATCGGTGAAGCCGCCCTGGTCGACGACCGTGGCAAAAGCTTCCATTTCAGACAGGCGATCCATTTGGCAGACCCTTCGGCAAACATACTGGTTGGTCATCAGTAGTGCCGTCCGATTGCGGCCTTTCCTTGCCTCATGTCGGTCACGGACGGGATCGTTTCTGGATTTAAGCGGGGCAGATCGTGGCGCGCGCCGGGCGGTAAGTAGTTGTTAACCTTTAAGTTCCGTTGGTCGCCTGTATTCACAAAGCCTCAATCCGGTGCCTCTAGGGCTCGGAGGGATGTCCGATCCTGCCCCGATCCATGCCGATGCGCCCTATCCCGTTCCGGCGAACGAATGCGCGCGCGGCCATGTCATCGCCGAACTCGACCTGCCGCGCCGCGCGGACGATCCCTTCTTCGCCCATGTCGTCGAACTGGCACGGAGGATCTTCGACGCGCCGGTGGCCTTCATCTCGCTGATCTCAGGCGAGGAGCAGCGCTTCCTGCGAATCGACGGCATGGACCTCGAGGGGACGCCGCGGACCCATTCGATGTGCGCCTACACGGTGGCCGCGCGCCGGACGATCGTCTCGGGCGACACGCATGACGACCCCCGCTTCCGCGACCATCCTGTCGTGGCCGGACCGCCCCATGTGCGCTTCTCGGCCAGCGCGCCGGTGATCCTCTCGTCGGGGTTCTGCCTCGGCACGGTCTGTGCGGTCGATCTGGTGCCCCACGATCCTCCAACGCCATCGCAGATCGCCCAGCTGGACGCGCTGGCCGGCATGGTCGCGCGCTTCTACGAAGTCCCGCTCGAGCCCGATCCGGCCCATGCCCACCGCCTCCGTGCCATCGCGTCCGAGGCGCAGGACGCATTTCTCGACCTGATCGGGCACGAATTGCGGACGCCGCTCAACGGCATCATGGGGCTGGCCGAATGCCTTGCGCCCGCCGATCCGGGCGAGGCGGAGGTCGTCGCCGCCCTCAAGGGATCGACGGAGCATCTCGGCGCGATCGTCGAGAGCATCCTGTCCTTTACCGAACTGCGCTCGGGCGATGTGGCGCTGAACGAGGCGCCGGCGCGGATCGACATGCTCGTCACCCGGGCCGTCGACCGGATGCGCAGGCTGGCGGCGGCGCGGGGCACATCGGTCGCTCTTCACCTGCCGGACAGCGAGGCGCGCCCGCTGATCGATGCCGCGAAGCTGGAGCTCGCGATCACCTGCCTTCTCGACAACGTGCTGGCTCATGGCGGCGGCCAGGCGGTCGTGACCGTCACGACGGATCGCAGCGCCGGCATCCAGATCACCGTGCAGGACGACGGCGCGGGCATCCCCGACGCCCAGCAGGCCCGGATCTGGTCCGCTTTCGCGGTCGGCGCCGATCTGCACACACGCGCCACCGATGGGCTGGGCCTCGGTCTGCCGCTCGCGCATCGCATCGCCGAGCTGCATGGCGGCACGCTGACCCTCCAGCCCGCGACCACCGGCATTTCGGTCGTGATGACCCTTCCGGGATGGCGCATGGCGGCTTGATGGTCCGACACACCGAAGGGCAGCGACAGGACGGGCTGGCCCATAACCGGCCGTGCGAGACGCGGCATGCCTGACATGCCGTTCGGCGGCCCTGTTCCTGTCTGGGACCGAAGGGCCCGAGCCGGCCTTGCGAACATATTCGCCAAGGATGCCGCGCCGACCTCTTGCTGACGTGGTCGGGCCCGAAGGCTCTAGAAGGTCGCGGCCAGCCGCGCGCCCTGGTCGATGGCGCGCTTGGCGTCGAGTTCGGCGGCGACGTCGGCCCCTCCGATGACGTGGCAGGCGATGCCCTCGGCCTCGAGCGCATCCGCAAGCCCGCGTTCCGGCACCTGCCCCGCGCAGAGGACGATCGTATCCGCCTCGATCAGGGTCGGGCGCTCGCGCGCCTCGCCGAAGCTGATCTCCAGCCCCGCGGGCACGATCCGCTCGTAATTCACGCCGCCGACCATCTGCACATCCTTCATCGCCAACGATGCGCGGTGGATCCAGCCGGTCGTCTTGCCCAGTCGCTTGCCCAGCTTCTCGGACTTGCGCTGCAGAAGCGTGATGTGCCGCGCCGACGGCTCGGGCCGCGGACCCTCGGGCTCCAGCCCGCCGCGGTGATCCTCGGGATCGGCCACGCCCCATTCGCGCAGCCAGGCGTCCAGGTCCTCGGTCGTGCTTTCGCCGCCGTCATGGGTCAGGAAATCGGCAGTGTCGAACCCGATCCCGCCCGCACCGATCACGGCCACGCGCGCCCCGACCTCGGCCCCGCCGCGCAGCACATCGATATAGCTCAGGACGTTCGGGCCGTCCTGCCCCTCGATGCCCGGATCACGGGGCGACACGCCGGTCGCGATCACAACCTCGTCGGCCCCGCGCAGGTCGTCCACCGAGGGCGCGGCGCCAAGCTTCAGCTCGATCGACGGGTGTTCAACCATGCGCGCCATCCAGTCGACGAGCCCGACGAACTCCTCCTTGCCGGGGATGACCTTGGCCATATTGAGCTGGCCGCCGACCTCGCCCGCCTTGTCCCAGAGCGTGACGCGGTGGCCGCGCTCTGCGGCGACCATGGCCACGGTGACGCCCGCCGCACCGGCACCGACGACGGCGACGTGGCGGGGCGTTTCGGCCGGGTCGTAGCGCAGCTCCGTCTCGTGGCAGGCGCGCGGGTTCACGAGGCAGGACGAGATCTTGCCCCCGAAGGTGTGATCGAGGCAGGCTTGGTTGCAGGCGATGCAGGGCGCGATCTCGGCGGCGCGCCCGGCGGCGGCCTTGGCCACGAAATGCGAATCTGCAAGGAATGGCCGCGCCATCGAGATCATATCGGCAGAGCCGTCGGCGAGTACGGCCTCGGCCACCTCGGGCGTGTTGATCCGGTTCGACGTGATGACCGGGATCGAGACCTCGCCCATCAGCTTCTTCGTCACCCAGGTGAACGCGCGGCGCGGCACGCTTGTCGCGATGGTCGGGATGCGCGCCTCGTGCCAGCCGATGCCGGTATTGAGGATCGTCGCGCCCGCCGCTTCGATCTTGCCGGCCAGTGCCACGACCTCGTCCCAGGTCTGGCCCTTGGGGATGAGGTCGATCATCGACAGCCGGTAGATCAGGATGAAGTCCTGGCCCACCGCCTCGCGAACGCGCCGGACCACCTCGACGGGAAGGCGCTGGCGGTTCTCGAGCGAGTCGCCCCAGCGGTCGGTGCGCCGGTTGGTGTGCTCGACGAGGAACTGGTTGAGGAAATACCCCTCGGACCCCATCACCTCGACGCCATCATACCCGGCCTCGCGGGCGCGGGCGGCGGCGGTCGCGATATCGGCGATCTGCTTTTCGATCCCGTCCTCGTCCAGCTCCTTCGGGGGGAAGGGCGAGATCGGCGACTTGATGGGCGAGGGCGCCACGCAATCGGGCGAGTAGGCGTAGCGTCCGGCATGGAGGATCTGCATCGCGATCTTGCCGCCCGCGTCGTGGACCCGGTCGGTGACGATGCGATGATTGGCGATGTCCGCGTCCGAGAAGAGGCCCGCAGCCCCCGGAAAGACGCCGCCCTCGCGGTTCGGGGACATGCCGCCGGTGACCATCAGGCCGACGCCGCCCTCGGCGCGTTCGGCATAGAAGGTCGCGACGCGGTTCCAGTCCTTCGTCTCCTCGAGGCCGGTATGCATCGACCCCATCAGCACGCGGTTCCGGAGCGTCGTGAAGCCGAGATCGAGCGGCTCGAGCAGGCGGGGATAATCGGTCATGCGGGCGTCCTCCTGGTTGGGGGATGTGCCGCCCGGCGCGCAAAGTCACGCTGGACGCGGCGTCAGACGGTCATTCGGTCGAGGCGACATGGGCGCGGAAGGACCGCTTGAGGATGTCCAGTTCGTCGCGCATCGCGTCCAGTTCGGCGCGCAGGTCGGTCTCGGCATCGAGGCCGCAAATCACCGTCACGCGGTCGAGGATGACGCCGTCACCGGTGCGGATCGAGACGGTGCGCGTCCCCTCGGTCAGAAGGCTCGGATCGAGCTCGGCTTCGACCTGCCAGCCGCCATCGACTGGGGCGGGGGTCAGGTGACCGGTGATGTCGGAGCCGATCAGCAGCTCGAGCGGCGGCGGATCGCCCGCGCCGGTCAACAGACCGCGATAGGTGCCGCCGACGATCCCGGCGCGGTGGAGAACCCAATCCATGCGATCCCTCCTTCTACAGGTCGGCGCGGGGGCGCCGCGTGACGGTCATGTCGGCGATATCGACCCGGTTCATCGCGGGCCGCTCGAAGATCAGGTCGATCCAGGCATGCTCCAGCCGGGTCGGGTTGATCTCCTGGAAGCCGAGGTCGAATTCGGCGGTGACCGGGCTGTCGGGCCGGTTGCCGGGGGAGAGCTCGCTGACAAGCTGTTCGGTGTTGGGACCGTGGCGGACGTTCAGGCGGACGAACATTTCGGCGGGCCGCTCGCGGCGCAGGGTAAGCGTGACGCGGACGATATGGCTGGTCCGGAGCGTGGTCGCGCCGTCGGGGGGCAGGTCGAGCGCCAGCGACAGGAACGACCCGTCGAAGCGCAGCGCGTCGAGCGACAGCGCGTAGGGCGCGACGGCAAGGGGATCGGTGCTGCGCCGCTGGCGGAGCGTGATCTCGGAGAGGGGGCAGTCGTGAAAGAGCGTGACGCCGGGCGCGAGCGTCGTGCCGCCCGCCGCGCCCGAGATGCAGGCAGGGTCGAGCGCCGCCGACCACGGCAGCGGCCGCCACGCCCAGTCGCATTGCGCGGGGCGCGCGATGCCGTCCTCATCCATCCGGGGGCGCTTCATGCGGGCCTCGGACGCGTCGGCGATCCGGCGTGCCTGGGCGGCGACATCGCGGGCGACGGGGCCCAGCGCGGCCAGATCGGTCGTTCGCATCGTCGTGACGGCCCCGGCCGCCGCGCGCCACGCATCCGCCGCGCGCTGGCGGCGGAGGGCGTCGATCAGGCGCGGAAGCCGCGGGGCCATGTCAGAGGTCCATGTAGACGTGCGCCTCCTGCGCGCCGCCGGGATGGGTCGGGGCGCCGGCCTTGGCCGAGCCGACGAGCTGCGCGTATTTCCACAACGCGCCCGAGGCGTAGATCGTCTTGCGCGGCCCGGACCAGTCGGCGCGCCGTGCCTCCAGTTCTTCGTCCGTCAGGTCGACCGAAATTGTGCCCTCGATGGCGTTGAGCGTGATGACGTCGCCATCCTTCAGCATCGCGATGGGGCCGCCATGGGCGGCTTCGGGGCCGACATGGCCGACGCAGAAGCCACGCGTGGCCCCGGAGAAGCGCCCGTCGGTAATGAGCGCGACCTTCTTGCCCATCCCCTGACCCGAAAGCGCGGCGGTCGTGGCCAGCATCTCGCGCATGCCGGGGCCGCCCGCGGGGCCCTCGTTGCGAATGACGATAACCTCGCCCTCCTCGTACTGCCGCGCCTTCACGGCCTCGAAGGCGTCTTCCTCGCATTCGAAGACGCGCGCGGGGCCGGTGAAGAGCTGGTGCTGCGCCTCCATGCCCGCGACCTTCACGATGGCGCCGTCGGGCGCGAGGTTACCCTTGAGGCCGACGACGCCGCCCGTCTTGGTGATCGGGGTCTCGACCGGGTAGATCACCTTGCCATCCGCCTCGCCGCGCGTCTCGTCGATGACTTCGCCCATGGTCTTGCCGGTGGCTGTCATGCAGTCCTCGTGGATGAGGCCGGCTTTGCCCAGCTCCTTCATCACGATCGGCACGCCACCCGCCTCGTAGAGGTCCTTGGCCACGTATTGGCCGCCGGGCTTCAGGTCGACGAAATAGGGCGTGTCGCGGAAGATGTCGCAGACATCGCCGAGGTCGAAATCGATCCCCGCCTCGTGGGCGATGGCAGGCAGGTGCAGCCCGGCATTGGTCGAGCCGCCGGTGCAGGCGACAACCCGCGCGGCATTCTCGAGCGACTTGCGGGTGACGACGTCGCGGGCGCGAATATTCTTCTCGATCAGGTTCATGACGGCGACGCCGGATGCGATGGAGTACTGGTCCCGGCTCTCGTAGGGGGCGGGCGCGCCCGACGAGTTCGGCAGCGCCAGCCCGATCGCCTCGGACACGCAGGCCATGGTGTTGGCAGTGAACTGCCCGCCGCAGGCGCCCGCGCTGGGGCAGGCCACGCGCTCGAGGATTTCCAGCGCCGCGTCCGACAGGTTGCCGGCCTGGTGATTGCCCACGGCCTCGAACATGTCCTGCACGGTCAGGTCGCGGTCGCGATACTGCTCGGGGATGTCGGCCCCCGCAGGCGCGCGGCCCGGCAGGATCGAGCCGCCGTAGATGAAGACCGACGGCGTGTTTAGCCGGACCATCGCCATCATCATGCCCGGCAGCGACTTGTCGCAGCCCGCGAGGCCCACGATGGCGTCGTAGCAATGCCCGCGCATCGTCAGCTCGACCGTGTCGGCGATGGCTTCGCGGGACGCCAGCGACGAGCGCATGCCTTCATGTCCCATGGCGATGCCGTCGGTGACGGTGATGGTCGTGAACTCGCGGGGCGTGCCGCCGCCTTGCTTGACGCCCAGCTTCACGGCCTGCGCCTGTCGGTTCAGGGCGATGTTGCAGGGCGCGGCCTCGTTCCAGCAGGTGGCAACGCCGACCCAAGGCTGGTGGATCTCCTCGTCGCCCAGACCCATCGCGTAGAAATAGGACCGGTGCGGTGCGCGCGCGGGCCCTTCGGTGACGTGCCGGCTGGGCAGGTTCGTCTTGTCGGTCGGGGCTTTCAGCATAGTCGTCTCCTCCTCGCGCTCCACCCTCGGATAGACGCCGCGCCCCCCCCGGACAAGCGCGATTGCCGTAAGCGCCTTCTGTCGCTAGATTCGCAAAAAAACATAAGAGGGCATCGAGCATGTGGACCTCTCCGTTCGAATCTTTCGTGGCCCCCGCACGGGCGCGACCGCAGCTTTGGCGCATCATCCTGGGCTTCGTCCTGGCGATGCTGACCTGGGCCGTGGTCTACGTGGTGATGATCGCGGGCATCGCGTACGTGGCGAAGGCGACCAGCGATCCGGCGCTGGCCGGGCCAGACGGCCTGCCAATCTGGTTCGCCGATTTCACCATCGGAAAGACGCCGACGGGTGTCGTCGCGACGCTCGCGACCTTCGCGGGCATGCTGCTGGGCACGATCCTCGCGGCGCGGTGGCTGCACCGCCGATCGGCCGGCAGCCTGTTCGGAGCGCATATGCTGCCGGACTTCGTGGCCGCGGGCGCGATCACCGGCGGGGTCGGCCTCGTCGCGATCGTGATCCTCGGCGCGGGCGAGCTGACACTGCGGCCCTACACGCCGGTCGACCTCTTCCTGACCTTTCTGCCCATCGTCCTCGTGGCGCTCCTGCTCCAGACCGGGGCGGAAGAGCTCCTTTTCCGCGGCTATCTCCAATCCCAGCTCGCCGCGCGCTTCCGCAGCCCGATCGTCTGGATGCTGGTGCCGTCGGTGATGTTCGGATCGCTCCATATCGACATCGGAACGCTCTGGGGCACGGGCCGCCTCGCGCCCAATGACGTGCTGATCTTCGCGGCCACGACGCTGGTCGGGCTGATCACGGCCGACCTCGTGCGGGTCACCGGATCGCTCGGCGCGGCCTGGGGTCTGCATTTCGTCAACAACTGCCAGGCGCTGCTGTTGATCTCGCTCGACGACGTGCTGTCGGGGCTCGCGCTCTACAAGCTGCCCTTCGACGGCGACGATCTCGAGATGCTGCCGTTCCTCATCCTGCAGGACATGGTTCTCCTGGTGATCATCTGGGCTTGCATCCGGCTCTGGCTGGCACGCCGGGGACGCATGGCCGCCGCCTGAGCGCGAATTGCATTCCCCGTCCGCGCATCCTATCTCGGCGGGGCCAATCAGGGGGCACGCATGAACTGGATCTCCAACTACGTCCGGCCCAAGATCAACAGCCTGTTCTCGCGCCGCGAGGTCCCCGAGAACCTGTGGACCAAGTGTGACGAGTGCGGGACCATGCTGTTCCACCGCGAGTTGAAGGACAACCTGCGGGTCTGCACCTCCTGTGGCCACCATATGAACATCGCCCCGCGCGAGCGGTTCGAGGCGCTGTTCGACGGCGGCATCTTCACCGATGTTGCGGTGCCCGCCCCGGTCGAGGACCCGCTGAAATTCCGCGACCAGAAACGTTACCCCGAACGCCTCAAGGCCGCGCAGAAGGCCACGCAGGAGGCCGAGGCGATGCTTGTCGCCGAAGGTGAGATCCACAAGACGCCCATCGTCGCGGCGGCGCAGGATTTCGGCTTCATGGCCGGATCGATGGGCATGTATGTCGGCAATGCGATCATCGCCGCCGCCGAACGCGCGGTGAAGCTGGAGCGTCCGCTGGTCCTCTTTTCCGCCGCAGGGGGCGCGCGGATGCAGGAGGGCATCCTCAGCCTGATGCAGATGCCGCGCACCACGGTCGCGGTCGAGATGCTAAAGGAAGCGGGCCTGCCCTATATCGTCGTCCTGACCCACCCGACGACGGGCGGGGTGACGGCGTCCTACGCGATGCTGGGCGACGTCCAGATCGCCGAACCGAACGCGCTCATCTGCTTCGCCGGGCCGCGCGTCATCGAACAGACCATCCGCGAGACGCTGCCCGAAGGGTTCCAGCGGGCCGAGTATTTGCTCGACCACGGGATGCTCGACCGGGTGACGCCCCGCGGCCAGATGCGCGACGAGCTGGCCACGATCCTGCGGATGCTGACCGGGCAGGGCCCCGTCGTGCATGGCGACCTGCCGCGCCCGATCGAGACGATCCAGCCGGAGCCCGCCGTCGAGGCGCCAGAGCCTGCGGCGACCAAGGCCTGACGCGTCGGGCGCAGGGCCACGCGATCGCCGGTTGACCGCCGACGCCCCGGCCCGGACAAGGCACCCATGACCAGCTCCGATGTGATCCTCGACCGCCTGATGGCGCTGCACCCGAAGGTGATCGACCTCGTGCTCGACCGGGTGCACCGGCTGCTGGATGCGCTCGATCATCCCGAAACGCGCTTGCCGCCGGTGATCCATATCGCGGGCACCAACGGCAAGGGGTCGACGCAAGCCATGATCCGCGCAGGGCTGGAGGGCGCGGGCGACACGGTCCATGCCTATACCTCGCCGCATCTTGCGCGGTTCCACGAACGTATCCGTCTGGCGGGCGAGCTGATCCCCGAACCCCTGCTGGCCGACCTTCTGGCCGAATGCGAGGTGGCCAACGGCGGCGCGCCGATCACCTATTTCGAGATCACGACCTGCGCCGCACTCCTCGCCTTCGCGCGACATCCGGCGGACTGGACCCTTCTGGAAGTCGGCCTGGGTGGGCGGTTGGATGCGACGAACGTGGTGAACCCGGCGCTGACCGTCATCACGCCCGTCTCGATGGATCACGAAGGATTTCTCGGGGATACCATAGCCAAGATCGCCGCCGAGAAGGCGGGCATCCTGAAGCCCGGCGTGCCCTGCATCGTCGGCCCGCAGGACGAGGCCGCGCTCGAGGTGATCGAATACCGCGCCGCACGGCTCAACGCGCCGCTTTCGGTCCATGGCCAGCACTGGCACGTGACCGAGGAGAACGGCGGCCTCGTTTTCGAGGACGAGACGGGGTTGATGGACCTGCCGCCGCCGCGCCTGATCGGGGCGCACCAGGTCCAGAACGCCGGCATGGCCATCGCGGCGCTTCGGGCGCTGGGCCGGGCGGAGGGTGCCGCGGCGGCAATGCGCGACGCCGAGTGGCCCGCGCGGATGCAGCGCCTGTCGCGGGGCCCGCTTGTCGAGGCGGCGGGCGCGGCCGAGCTCTGGCTCGATGGCGGGCACAACCCCGCGGCGGGCGCGGCGCTGGCCGAAGCGCTGGACCGGCTACCGTCCCGCCCGGTGCACCTGATCTGCGGGATGCTCAATACCAAGGACGCGACGGGCTATATGGCGCCCCTCGCCGAACGGGTACGCGCGCTTCACGCGGTCGCGATCCCCGGCGAGATCAACACCCTGCCGCCCGAGGCCACGGTCGCCGCCGCGACCCGCGCTGGCATCCCCGCCGTCGAGGCCCCGTCCGTGGCGGACGCCATCGCGACGATTATCGCGGACGATCCCGCGGCGCGCATCCTGATCTGCGGATCACTCTATCTGGCCGGGCGCGTGCTCCGCGAGAACGGCTGAGATTACTCGGTCGAGGTCAGGACCACTTCGACGCGGCGATTGGCGGTGCGGCCCTCGGGCGTGTCGTTGCGCGCGATGGGGGCGAAGAACCCGACGCCATGGGTCTCGATCCGGCCGGGCGCGATGCCATGCGTGCCCGTCAGGATCGCCTTCGCCGCATCCGCCCGCCGCCGGGAGATCGCCATGTTGCTTTCGGCCGTGCCCTCGGCATCGGTGTGGCCGACCAGCGCGATGGTCGCCGTGGCATTGTCCCGCAGGAAGGTCGCAAGCGTGGCGAGCGAGGCGTAATCCGTACCCGGAAGCTGGGTCGAGCCCGTCGGGAAATCGAGATCGTCGAGCACCGCGTGACCCGTCTCGGTCAGCGTGCGCGTCACGTCGGAGCTGGCGCTGAGGCTGGGCGCGGGCGGCGGGTTGGAGGCGGATTTCGTGACGGCCTCGACCGTTCCGTCCGGGTCGAGATAGGCGGCCTGGACATAGGCGAGATCGCCCGACGGGCTGGCCAGCAACGCGATCCGCGCGTCGCCCTTCTGCGCCGCCAGGTATCGGAAATCGGCGAGGTCCACGAACATCTCGGGCGCGGGGATGACGTCGATCTCGAAGCGGAAGTCGAAGCCGCCGCAGGCCCGCGTCCGGCACTCGAAGGTCACGGTCCAGCCCTCGGCCAGAAGCGCGTCCCGCAGCGGCGCAATGATCTGAAGCGCACTCGCGCCGGGGGCCGCGACCTGCCAGATGCGGCGGGTCAGCGCGCCTTCGGCCACGACTGCCGGAAGGACGCCATTCGCGAACGGGCCGGTCGCGAAGCGGTATGAGGTCAGCGGCACGGTTTCGGCGAATGTCGGCGCGGCGGGCAAGGGCAGGTCCGGCACATCGGCCTGGGCCGCGCCCATGGTGATCGCCAGGACCGCCAGCGCCCTCAACGGGATTGACCGTGATACTCGGGGTTCGGCTGCATCGCGATGGCCGAGGCCACCCGGTTCGTCATGTTGAAGAACCCGGCGACCGAAGCGAGGTCGAAGATGTCGCGGTCGCTCAGCCCGTGATCGCGCAACGCCTGCCGGTCGCCCTCCTCGATGGTGGCGGAGGCACGGGTCATTGTCACGGCGAAATCGAGCATCGCCCGCTGTCGGTCGTCGATCGGCGCCACGCGGTAGTTCATCGCGATCATCTCGCCCAGGGCCGGATCGCCCGAGAGCTGCCGCACGGCGGCCCCGTGCGCCACGAGGCAGTAGAAGCACCGGTTCTCGGCCGAGACCGCCACGGCCACCATCTCGCGCTCCAGCTTCGTGAGGCCCGACGGGGCCAGCATCAGGTCGTTATACATCGCCGTGAAGGCGTCGAGCTTGGCGATGTCGAAGGCATAGGCCCGCAGGACGTTCGGCACGAAGCCCAGCTTCTCGACGCAGATGTCGAAATAGCGCTGCGTCTCGGGCGGCAGCGGATCGACCTGCGGCAGGTTCAGGGCGGTGGGCGAGGCTTCGGTCATGTCCGGCTCCAATAGCGGTATCCGCCGCGCCGGACGAGCCCCGCGCGCTTGTACAACGCGACGGCGGGCACGTTGTTCGCCTCGACCGGCAAGGCCATCGTATCGGCGCCGTTCTCGCGCGCCCAGTGCATGGCGTGGATCATGCCGATCCGTCCGACACCTTTCCCGCGCGCCCGCGGCAGCGTCAGCACGAGATGGCAGACCGCGACCGTCCCGCTCAGCCCGACGAACAGCGCACCAGCCGCGCGGTCGTCGAAGCGCAGAAGGATCGCCGTCTTCGGCTCCGGCGCGCGGTGCATCGGGGTGCGTCGCTCGGGGCCGTTCCCGTGCTCGTCCCAGAGCGCGTCGCAGATCGCCATCGGGGGCCAATGGGGAAACCCGCTGACCGGCGGCGTGTCGGGCAGGCTGTCGGGGATCGGTCCCGCCATCAGGTCGGACGGATCGCTGGGGGCGTAGCCGCGCGCCGCCAAGACACCCTCCAATGCGCGGTCATCCTCGATGATGGCGGCGAAGACCGTGCCGGGCCGCGCCGCCTCGACCGCCGCGATGTCCGCGTCCGCGACCGCCGCTCCGGGGACCGGGCGGGCCGCGGTGCCACGCCGCGTGCCCTCGCGTTCGGCGGGCAGGTCGAACGGCCCCACCCGGTCGAGACGGGAGGGCGGCCAGGTTGCCCGGATCGCGGCCATGATCGCCTGCGCGTCCGGAAGGGATCCGGCCCCGGTCATTCGGAGAAGAGCGCGGCGAGCCTGTCCGTCGCCTCCGTCACCCGCCCGGCATCCTGTCCGCGCACGACGATATTCGCGCCGAAGCGGCCGTCCTTCTGGAATGGATAGGACCCGATGGAGAGGTCGGGAAACGCCGCCGCCAGATCGCCCAGCGGCCCGGCGATATCGCCCTCGCCCTGGTCGATCCGCGTCGAGGTCGAGACCAGCGGCGCACCGCCCGTGAGCGTCGGCAGCACCGTCGCCACCATCGCCTGAAACACAGACGGCACCCCCGCCATGACGTGAACATTGCCAATCGTGAAACCCGGCGCGGTGCTGACGGGATTCTCGATGAGCGCGGCGCCGTCGGGAATGCGCGCCATGCGCAGCCGCGCGTCGTTCAGGTCGCCGCCGGTGCGGGCGTAATGCGCTGCCAGAAGGGCGCGGGCATCGTCACGGATACCGACGGATGCGTCGAACGCCGCGCCGATGGCGTCCGCGGTGATGTCGTCATGGGTCGGGCCGATCCCGCCCGAGGTGAAGACATGGTCCCATGCCGACGACAGCGCACGCACGGCGGCGACGATGGCGTCGTGGTCGTCGCTGACCACGCGCACTTCCGACAGCGTGATCCCCATCTCGGTCAGCCGTCCCGCGAGGTGGTGCATGTTCGCGTCGCGGGTGCGGCCGGACAGGATTTCGTCCCCGATCACGAGCATGGCGGCGGTGGGGTTGGTCATCGGTGGCTCTCCTGTCCGCATGGGGTATAGGACGCGGCCATGCGCTTCGCCACACCGCTGATCCCCGCCACGCTGATCCGCCGATACAAGCGGTTCCTCGCGGACGTGTTGCTGGAGGATGGGCGGACTGTCGTGGCGCATTGTCCAAACCCCGGCGCGATGACCGGGCAGGCCGATCCGGGCGCGCGCATCTGGCTGGAGCCGAATGACGACCCGCGCAAGAAGCTTGATTACGGCTGGCGGCTGACGGAGCTGGGGGGTGGGCATTTCTGCTGCGTCGATACCGGCGGCGCCAATCGCACGGTCGAGGCGGCGCTCCGGGCGGGGGCGGTGCCGGGCCTCGACGCGAGCGGCGGTCTGCGGGCCGAGGTCCCCTATTCGGACGGAAGCCGCGTGGATTTCGTACTGGGCGGCGAGGTGTTCGTCGAGGTGAAGGCCGTGTCGCTGTCACGCCGGCCGGGTCTGGCCGAGTTTCCCGACACGCGGACGGCGCGGGGCGCGCGGCACATGGATGATCTGGCGGGCGTCGTCGCCGGGGGCCGTCGCGCCGTCGTCCTGTTTCTCGTCCAGCGGACCGATTGCGATCGGGTCGGCATCGCGGCCGATATCGACCCGGTCTATGCCGCCGCCGTCGCCCGCGCGCGGGACGCAGGTGTCGAGGTCATGGCGCTGGGCACGACGATCGACACGGCCGGGGTCACCGCGACGGGTCGCCTGCCTGTGGAACTTCCGACGCTCTCGCCTTAAGTGACACGCGACGACGACCGGAGGGCCCGGACATGGACGAACATCGCGGCAGACTGACACGCGACGGCATCCGCATCCACGAGGACGCGGATTTCGCAGGGATGCGCGCGGCGGGTGCGCTGGCGGCCCAGATCCTGGACCGGATCGCGGATCACGTCGTGCCAGGTGCGACGACCGGCGCGCTGGATCGCCAGATCACCGATTGGGTCACCGAGGCGGGCGCGACCTCGGCCACGATCGGCTACAAGGGCTACGCCCACGCGTCCTGCATCAGCGTGAACCATGTCGTCTGCCACGGCATTCCGGGCGACAAGACCCTCAAGGACGGCGACATCCTGAACATAGACGTCACGGTGATCGTCGATGGCTGGTTCGGCGACAGCTCGCGGATGTACGTGGCGGGCACGCCGTCGCGGAAGGCCGAGCGTCTGATCCAGGTGACCCACGATTCGCTGATGAAGGGGATCGACGCGGTCGCACCGGGCAAGACCTTCGGGGATATCGGCTTCGCGATCCAGGCCTATGCCGAGGCGCATCGCATGTCGGTGGTCCGCGACTTCTGCGGCCACGGGCTGGGCCGCGTCTTCCACGCGCCGCCCAACGTGCTGCATTACGGGCGGCCGGGCACCGGGCCGGTGCTGGAAGAAGGCATGTTCTTCACCATCGAGCCGATGATCAATCTCGGCCGCGCCGAGACGAAAGTGCTGGCCGACGACTGGACCGCCGTGACCCGCGACAAGTCGCTCTCGGCGCAGTTCGAGCATTCGGTGGGCGTGACCGCCACGGGGGCCGAGATCTTCACGCTCTCGCCCGCCGGTCGCTTCCATCCGACGCGGGACTGACGCGCCGGCCTAACCCGCGACGTCTAGGATGTAGCGCGCGACCATCAGGTCGAGATGCGCGCCGCCGCCATTCTTGAAGAGCGTGATCTCGTCCTCGGAGGACCGCCGCATGGCATCGCCATCGTAGTAGTCCGCGACGATGTCCGACGGCGCGATGACGCCCGCGGCCAGCGGGATCTTCAGCTCGCCGATATGGTCGAGCGTCGTGGCACGGGAATCGACGAAGATCGTGGCGCGGCGGAGCGCGTCGTCATCGGCCTCGCGCATGTCCGGGCGGTAGGCGCCGATCAGGTCGAGATGCTGACCTGGCCGCAACCATTCGCCCCGGATGATCGGGTCGGTCGTCATCGTCGCCACGGTCACGATATCGGACGCCGACACCGCGTCGCCCAGATCCGGCGCGGCGGTGCCGCCGATCTCCCGCGCCAGGGCGGCCGCGTTCTCTCCGTTGCGCGACCAGACCCTGAAGCGCGCGTCGGGGAAAGCTGCGGAATAGGCCTCGTGAAGGGATGTCGCGACCGTGCCGGAGCCGACGATCAGGATGTCCCGGCTGTCGGGACGCGCGAGGCGGGTGGCCCCGAGAAGGCTGTCGCCCGCCGTCTTCCACTTCGTCACGAGGCGGAAGTCGAGCATGGCCGAAAGCGTGCCGTCCGTATCGGAGAAGACCGACACCGCGCCGCCGACGGCGGGTTTCTCGGGCATGTTGCCCGGAAAGATCGTGGCCGTCTTCACCAGCACGCCCAGCCCGTCGATCCAGGCCGAGCGCGACAGCATCGTGTCGGGGTCGCGATAGAGGAAGGTGTCGCCGATCTCGGCGCGGGGCAGGTCGTGCCCGGCGGCGATCGCACGGGTCAGGGCGAGCCAGTCGAGCTTGCTGTCGGCTTCGGGTCCGATGAAGGGGATGGTCATGCGGCCTCCTGTTCGCTGAGGAGACCCTCGGAGACGAGGCGGTCCGCCCAGCCGTCCGGCCCCTCGAAGTGATGGGTGCGCCAGCCGCGTGCGGCGGCGGCGGCGATATTCTCGGCCCGGTCGTCCGCGAAGAGCAGCGCGTCGCCGCCGAGGCCCGTGCCGTCCTCGACCGCGGCGTAGATCCCCGCATCGGGCTTGATGACCCGCAGGTGCCCGGACACGAAGGTCCGGTCGAACTCGGACAGGAAATCGTAGCGGGTGCGGGCCAGCGCGAAGGTCTCGACCCCGAAGTTCGTCAGGGCGTGAACCGGTACGTCCTTCGCCCGGAGCGCCCGCATCAGACGGACCGAGCGGGGGATCTCGGGCGTGGCGAGGTCGAGCCAGTGATCGTGCCACATCCGGATCTCGTCGGCCCAGTCGGGATGGGCCGCTGCGGTCCCGTAGATCACGTCGCGAAACCCTTCGCCCCGGTCGACGCGGTCGTTCATCGCGTGCAGGTCCAGCGCCGCGAACATCGCACGACGGCGGTCCGCGCCGATGCGGGCGTCATACCAGCGCTCGGGCTGCCATTCGATCAGGACGTTGCCGATATCGAAGACGACCGCCCGGATGGTCATGCGAGGTGCTCGGCGTGGAAGGCCACGTGCTCGGCCGCGAAGCTCGCCACGAAGAAGTAGCTGTGGTCGTAGCCCGCGCGCAGATTCAGTTCGGCGCCCGACTTGCTGCGCGCGAGGGCCGCCGCGAAGGCCTCCGTCCCGAGCTTGTCGTAGAACTGGTCTGACGTGCCGGTGTCGATCCGGCAGGGCGGCAGGACCGCGCCGTCCGAAAGGAGGACTGTCGCGTCATGGGCGGCGGCGTCGCCAGTATAGGCGGTCATCTGCGGTGTGCCCCAGTCCGACGCCGACGGATTGCAGATCGGCGCGAAGGCCGAGACCGAGCGGAACCGCTTCGGATGCTTGAGTGCCAGCGTCAGCGCGCCGTGCCCGCCCATGGAATGGCCCGTGATGCCCTGCCGCGCCTCGTCGAGATCGAAGGCCGCGAAGACCGTCTCGGGCAGGTCTGCGGCGATATAGCTCTGCATCTTGAAGTGCTCGGCCCATTTTCCCTCGGTCGCGTCGACGTAGAACCCGGCGCCCTGCCCCATGTCGAAGGCGTCGTCGTCGGGGACATCCGTGCCGCGCGGGCTCGTGTCGGGGAAGACCACGGCCAGCCCCGCCTCGGCGGCCCAGGCCTGAAGCCCGGCCTTGGTCATTGCGTTCTCGTGGGTGCAGGTCAGCCCCGAAAGATACCAGAGCACCGCGCCGGTCGGATGCTCGGGGAGGAAGAGGCCGAAGGTCATGTCGGTGCCGGTGGCGTCGGACGCGTGGGAATAGACGCCCTGCGTGCCGCCGAAGCAGCGGTTCTCGGCGATGGTCTTCATGTGGTTCCTCCGGTGAGCAGGCCGATGATGACCGAAACGGTGACGATGGACACGGCCGTCGAGACGAGGATCGCCGCGGACACCCGTTGGGGCGCGACGCCGTAATGCTGGGCCAGAATGTAGACGTTGCCCGCGACCGGCAAGGCGGCGGACGAGATCATCACCGTCGCCGCGAGCGGGTCGGCGACGGGAAAGAGCACCAGCGCCGAGAGCGCCACGGCGGCAGGGTGGAGCACCAGCTTGCAGAAGGTGAGCCAGCCCGCGACCGAGAGGCGCTCGGCGGTCTTGCCCGCCAGCGACGCGCCGATCGCGAAAAGTGCGCCGGGCGTGGCGGCGGCCCCGAGGATCGAGAGGAACTCGTTGACCGGCTCCCAGATCTCGCGCCCGGTGGCCGACCACGCGACCCCGAGCACGATCGACACGATCATCGGGTTCTTCAGGAGGCCCAGCCCCACGGTCCGCAGCGTCGCCACCGTGACGCGCCCCTCGCGCGAACCGGTGATGAGGATGACGATGATCGACGAGAAGACGATGAGATCGGTCGCGAGGATCATCAGCATCGGGCCTGCGCTTTCGGGGCCGAGAAGCAGGATGAACATCGGGATGCCGAGAAAGCCCACGTTGCCGATGGTTGCGACCTGCGCCTCGACCGCGCATTCCGCGACCGAGAGCCCGCGCGCGAAGCCGACGGCGCTGGCGATCAGGTAGACGATGAAACAGCCCCAGAGATACGCGGTGATGAACTGCCAATCGAGGATATCGGCGAGACTGAGATTGGCCGAGAAGTTGAAGAGCATCGCCGAGAGCGCGAAGTAGAAGACGAACTTCGTCAGGTAGGCGGTGGCCTCGGCGGTGAAGAACTTCGTCCGGCCGGCGAAGTAGCCCAGCGCGATCAGGGCGAAGAAGGGCAGGGTCTTCAGAAAGATCGCGATCATCCGGAACGGCTAGCGACGGGGCCCGGTGGTGTCTAGCGCACGGTGCGCCCGTGCAGGACCGGCCCGTGCGAAAATGAACCGATTAGTTCAGAATGACCCTTGCGGGCAGGCGCACCCATGCGGTACCCACAAATATGAACTGAACGGTTCGGTTCGTTAGCGAGGAGAGACCGAGATGAAAGCCCTGTTCCTGACCAGTCTGACGGCGGCCGCGCTCGCGCTGCCCGCCATCGCGGATACGATCGAGATCGACGACGACCGGTGGTTCCGCGTCGAGACCCCCGCCTCCAACGGCATCGTTGTCGATATCGACGATGATGGCTGGACGCGGATGGATGCGCCCTTGGCGCAGTCGACCCGCGCGCAGCCGCGCGAACCCGGCGTCTGTACCCAGCTCGAGCGGTCCGCCCGGATCGCCACGTCCGAGTGCGGCACCCTGACGCCGGCGCAACTGACCGCTATCCAGGCCGACTGATCCCCCCGAAGTCGACCGGGCCCGCGGGGCGTGCCGATCTCCCCGGCGCGCCCCGCTTCTCGTTTGTCTTGTGCGGCTTGGCCGCGTCTCTATATGCTGCGACCGAGGGGGAGCCGATGAACGATGTCACGCCGATCAAGAAGGGCCGTAAGTTCGATCAAGTGATCGAGGGCGCGCGCAGCGTCTTTCTCTCCGATGGGTACGAAGGCGCGAGCGTCGATGCCATCGCCCGCGCGGCGGGCGTCTCGAAGGCCACCCTCTACAGCTATTTTACCGACAAGAAGCTCCTCTTCATGGAGGTGGCCAAGGCGGAATGCTCGACCCAGATCTGCGAGGCGGGCGAGATCCTGACGCCGGGCTCCGAGCCGCGCGACGCGCTCTGCGAGGCCGGCTACCAGATGACCCGCTTCGTGCTCTCGGATTTCGGCCAGAGCATCTTTCGCATGTGCGTCGCCGAGAGCGACCGCTTCCCCGAGCTGGGGCGCGAATTCTTCCGGACCGGGCCCCAGGTCTTCCGCGAGCAGATGCGGGCCTATCTGCGCCTTGCCGTCGAACGCGAGGAGTTGGTGATCGACGATATCGAACTGGCCGCCGACCAGTTCGTCGAGCTGTGCCATGCGACGCTCTTCGTCGAGATGGTGTTCGGCGTGCGCGAGACGGCGACCGATGCCGAGGTCGACCGCATCGTCAGCGGCGCGGTCGACACGTTCATGGCCCGCTTCGGCGCCTGACCCGGCTCAGGCGGGCCGCAGGCTCGCCGTGACGTAATTCACCGAAAGATCCCGGTCGGACAGCCGCCACGTCCAGCTCAGCGGATTGAAGACGAATCCCATCCGGTCCACCGGCGTGAGCCCCGCCTGCCGCAAGAGGTCGTAAAGCTCGTCCGGCGTGATGAATTTCGACCATTCATGCGTGCCCTTCGGCAGCCAGCGCATCACCTGTTCGGCCCCGATGATCGCCATCACGTAGCTCTTTGCGTTGCGGTTGAGCGTCGAGCAGCACATCAGCCCGCCCGGACGCAGGAGGTCATGGCAGGCCGTCAGGTAGCCCAGCGGGTCGGACACATGCTCGACCACCTCCATGTTGAGGATCGCGTCGAAGGGCGGCTCGTCCGTCTCCAGAAGCGCCTCGGCGGAGGTGTGGCGGTAGTCGATCTCGAGCCCCGATTGCGCCGCGTGGGCCTGCGCCACGGGGATGTTGCGCGCCGCCGCATCGACGCCGACGACCGTCGCGCCCAGGCGTGCCATCGGTTCGGACAGAAGCCCGCCGCCGCAGCCGATATCGAGGATGCGCAGCCCTTCGAAGGGCGCGTCGCCCGACAGGTCGCGATCGAATTCGCCCGCGATCTGGGTTGTGATGTAGTCCAGCCGACAGGGATTGAGCATGTGCAGCGGCTTGAACTTGCCGTTCGGATCCCACCATTCGGCCGCCATGGCCTCGAACTTCTCGATCTCGGTCGGGTCGATGGTGGTGGTCATGAGGCCTCCGCGTCGGGTGTGATTGCCATGGTGGCGCGCGCTTGGCGGTCTATATAGGTCGCCAATGGACAGGAACCCGTACCAGCAGCCGGCCAATTCGCTCTATCCGCCGATCGACCCCTTCGATCAGCGCATGGTCGAGATCGGCGACGGGCATCGCCTCTATGTCGAGCAATGCGGCAACCCGGACGGCCAGCCGGTCGTCGTGCTGCATGGCGGGCCGGGCGGCGGGTGCAGTCCGATGATGCGGCGCTTCTTCGACCCCGAACGGTGGCGCATCGTGCTCTTCGATCAGCGCGGCTGCGGCCGGTCGCGGCCCCATGCCAGCGTCCGCGACAACACGACATGGCATCTCGTCGACGACATCGAGCACCTGCGCACGCTTCTCGGGATCGACCGCTGGACCGTCTTCGGCGGCTCGTGGGGCGCGACGCTGGCGCTGATCTACGCGATCACCCATCCCGACCGCGCCGTGCGTCTGATCCTCCGGGGTGTCTTCCTGATGGAGCAGCGCGAGCTCGACTGGTTCTACGGGGGCGGCGCGGGGCAGTTCTGGCCCGATCAATGGGGCCGGTTCCGCGACCTGATCCCCGAGGACGAGCAGGGCGACCTGATCGCGGCCTACCACCGTCGCTTGTTCGATGCGCCGGCGCCGGACCAGATCCGCTTTGCCCGCGCCTGGGCGGCGTGGGAGAACGCGCTGGCCTCGATGTCGAGCCAGGGCCGCACGGGCGAGCCGGGCGGCGAATACGCACGTGCCTTCGCCCGGCTGGAGAACCACTATTTCACCCATCGCGGGTTTCTCGACCATGACGGCTGGATTCGCGCCAATCTCGACCGGATCGCCCAGGTGCCGGGCGTGATCGTCCAAGGCCGCTACGATATGATCTGCCCGCCGCTCTCGGCGCATCTTCTGGCCGAGGGTTGGGAGGGCGGGACGCTCAGCATGGCACCGCTCGCCGGGCACGCCCTCTCCGAGCCGGGCATTGCGGACCAGCTCATCCGGGCCACGGACCTCGCCGCCGGGCGTGCGGTGGGGTGACGCCGTGCGCGCGGCTGCGCTAGGACGGACGGGACGGATATCGACGGGGCGCCCCACATGCAGATCGACGACACCGCTATCCCGGCGGTCAAGCTGCTGACGCCGCGCCGGTTCGGCGACGCGCGCGGCTTCTTCGCAGAGACGTGGAACGCGCGGACTTTCGCGGCGCTGGGCCTCGATATCGCCTTCGTGCAGGACAACCATTCGCTCTCGGACGACGCGGGGACGGTGCGCGGCCTGCACTTTCAGACGCCGCCCCACGGGCAGGGCAAGCTGGTGCGCTGTGGCCGGGGCGCGCTCCTCGACGTGGCTGTCGATATCCGCGAGGGCTCGACCACTTACGGGCACGCGGTCACCGCGGAGCTCAGCGCCGAAAACGGCCGCATGATGTGGATCCCCGAGGGCTTCGCCCACGGATTCGTCACGCGCCTGCCCGGAACCGAGATCTGCTACAAGTGCACCGGCTTCTACGAGCCGTCGGCCGAAAGCGCGATCCGCTGGGATAGCGCCGGCATCGACTGGGGCCTCGACCACGATCCGGTTCTCTCGCCCAAGGATGCCGAGGCGCCGCCGCTGGCCGATCTCGACACGCCGTTCCGGGGGGATGGGACATGACGCTTCTTGTCACCGGCGGCGCCGGGTTCATCGGGTCGGCGGTGGTCCGGCAAGCGGTGGCGGCGGGCCGCGATGTCGTGAATCTGGACGCGCTGACCTATGCGGCCTGTCTTGAAAACGTGGCCACGGTGGCCGAGGCCCCGAATTATACCTTCGTGGAGGCCGACCTGCGCGACCGCGCCGCGCTCGACCGGGTGTTCGCCGAACATGCCCCCGATGCGGTCATGCACCTCGCCGCCGAGAGCCATGTCGATCGCTCGATCGACGGCCCCTCCGCCTTCGTCGAGACGAACGTCACCGGCACGTTCAATTTGCTGGAAGCGGCGCGCGACCACTGGATCGCCCGAGGCCGCCCGGAGGCCTTCCGCTTCCACCATATCTCGACCGACGAGGTGTTCGGCTCGCTCGGGCCCGAGGGGCAATTCACCGAGGAGACGCCCTACGATCCGCGCAGTCCCTATTCGGCGTCGAAGGCGGCGAGCGACCACCTCGTGCGCGCGTGGCACGAGACCTACGGCCTGCCGATCCTGCTGACCAACTGCTCCAATAACTACGGCCCCTATCACTTCCCCGAAAAGCTCGTCCCCGTGACGATCCTGAATGCGATCCATGGTCGGCCCATCCCGGTCTACGGCGCGGGCGAGAACGTGCGCGACTGGCTCTTCGTCGAGGATCATGCCGACGCGCTCCTGACCGTGCTGACGCGCGGCGAAGTCGGGCGCAGCTACAATATTGGCGGCAATGCCGAGGCGCGGAACATCGACCTCGTCCGCGCGATCTGCGCCATCCTCGACCGACTGCGCTCCGACAGCGCGCCCCATGCCGACCTCATCACCTTCGTCACGGACCGCCCCGGCCACGACGCGCGCTACGCCATCGACGCGAGCCGCATCCGGGACGAGCTGGGCTGGCGGCCCTCGGTGACGCTGGAGGACGGGCTGGAGCGAACGGTGCGCTGGTATCTCGAGAACGAGGCCTGGTGGCGGCCGCTGCTCGACCGGCAGGGCGTGGGCGACCGGCTCGGGGTGCGCGCGTGATCCTCTGCATCGGGCGGAGCGGACAGCTCGGATGTGAGATGGCGCGGCTGGACGGCGTCCACTGCGCCGGGCGGGACGTGGCCGACCTGACCGATCCCGCGGGCTGCGCCGCGTTCATCCGCCGGACCGCCCCCGAGGCGGTCGTCAACGCGGCCGCCTATACCGCCGTCGATGCCGCCGAGGCGGACGAGGACGCGGCCCATCTGGTCAACGCCGAAGCGCCCGCCGCGATGGCCGCGGCCTGCGCCGATCTTGGTATCCCTTTCGTCCAGGTCTCGACCGACTACGTCTTCGACGGAACGGGTAACGCGGCCCGCGCTCCCGACGCGCCGACAGCACCCTTGGGAGCCTACGGCCGCACCAAGCTCGCGGGCGAGGAGGGCGTGCGCGCGTCCGGCGGCGTCCATGCGGTTCTGCGCACCTCCTGGGTCGTCAGCGCGCACGGCTCCAATTTCGTCACCACGATGCTGCGGCTCGGGGCCGAGCGGGAGGCGCTCCGTGTCGTTGCGGACCAGATCGGTGGCCCGACCCCGGCGCGCGACCTCGCCCGCGCCTGTCACGCGATCGCCCGGGCGCTCGTCGCCGATCCCGGTCTGAGCGGCACATACCACTATGCGGGCGCGCCGGATGTCAGCTGGGCCGGCTTCGCGCGCGCCATCTTCGACGCGGCCGGGCTCGACTGCGCGGTCACGGATATCCCATCGCGCGATTATCCAACCCCCGCCGCACGGCCGCTCAACTCCCGGCTCGACGTCTCGGCGACAGAAGCCGCATTCGGCCTTGCCCGCCCCGACTGGCGCGAGGGTTTGGCCGAGATCATGAAGGACCTGACATGACGACACGCAAGGGCATCATCCTGGCCGGCGGCTCGGGCACGCGCCTGCACCCGATCACCGAGGGCGTCTCGAAGCAGCTTCTGCCGATCTACGACAAGCCGATGATCTATTATCCGCTGACCGTCCTGATGCTGGCCGGCATCCGCGAAATCGCGATCATCACCACGCCTCACGACCAGGACCAGTTCCGGCGCGCCTTGGGCGACGGCGCGCGCTGGGGCGTCACGCTGAACTACATCGTGCAGGAGAAGCCCGAGGGGTTGGCGCAGGCCTATCTCTTGGCCGACGGGTTCCTGGGCGGCGCACCCAGCGCGATGGTGCTGGGGGACAACATCTTCTTCGGGCACGGCCTGCCCGAATTGATGGCGGGCGCCCCCGCGGCGGGCGGCACCGTCTTCGGCTACCATGTGGCCGATCCCGAGCGCTACGGCGTGGTCGATTTCGCGCCCGACGGCACGGTCCGGTCCATCATCGAGAAGCCCGCGCAGGCACCGTCGAACTACGCGGTGACGGGGCTCTACTTCCTCGACGGGACGGCGCCGGAGCGGGCGCGGGGTGTTGCCCCGTCCGAGCGGGGTGAGCAGGAGATCACGACCCTCCTCGAGACCTATCTCGCCGACGGGTCGCTCCGGGTCGAGAAGATGGGTCGTGGTTACGCCTGGCTCGACACCGGCACCCATGCCTCGCTGCTGGATGCCGGGAACTTCGTGCGGACCCTGCAGCAGCGGCAAGGGCTGCAGGCCGGATGCCCCGAGGAAGTCGCCTACCAACAGGGCTGGATCGACGCGGATGCCGTGGCCGCGATGGCCGACCGCTACGGCAAGACGGAATACGGCACCTATCTGGGCAAGCTGCTCGACCCGACACGCTGACGATTGCGCGGGCGCGCGGCCTGTGGCTTGGTCCGCGCCATGGGGTTCCGCATCGACAACCTGCAGTATTGCAACTGGTCCGAGACCATCTTCCGCCAAATGCGGGAGGGCGGTCTGGATGCCGTCCACGTCACCATCGCCTATCACGAGACCTTCCGCGAAACGGTCCTGCGCATCGAGGAGTGGAACCGCCGGTTCGAGCGCTTCCCCGACCTGATCGTCCAGGCCCGCACCGCCGTCGACATTCGCGCGGCACGCAAGGCGGGGCGCACCGCCATCGTCTTCGGCGCCCAGAACCCCAGCCCGATCGAGGACGATATCGGCCTCGTGGAGGTGCTGCACACGCTGGGCCTGCGCTTCATGCAGCTGAGCTACAACAACCAGTCCCTCCTCGCGACGGGCTGCTACGAGGACGAGGATCCGGGCCTGACCCGCATGGGCCGTGCCGTCGTGGCCGAGATGAATCGCGTCGGCATGGTCATCGACATGAGCCATTCCGCCGACCGCTCGACGCTGGACGCCATCGAGACCTCGACCAGACCCATCGCGATCACCCATGCCAACAACGCCGACTGGCACCCGGCGCGCCGCAATTTCGGCGAGGACGTGCTGCGCGCCTTGGGCGAGAGCGGCGGGATGCTGGGCCTGTCACTCTATCCGCATCACTTGAAGGATGGGGCGGATTGCACGCTGGCCTCCTTCTGCGAGATGGCCGCGCGCACCGCCGAGGTGGTGGGGGCGGGCAATCTCGGGATCGGGTCCGATCTTTGCCAGGATCAGCCCGACAGCATCGTCGAATGGATGCGGACCGGCCGCTGGACCAAGGCCGTGGACTACGGCGAAGGCAGTGCCGACGCGCCGGGCTTCCCGCCGCAGCCTGACTGGTTCCGCGACAACCGGGACGTTCCGGGCCTGGCCGAGGGCCTGCGCGCCGCCGGGTTCGACGCGGGCGAGGTCGACGGGATCATGGGCGACAACTGGCTGCGCTTCTACGAGGCGGGCTTCGGCCCGGCGGGCGCGTGACCGTCGCGCTGCGTCCCCCCGAGGAGGTGATGCGCCTCGACCGGATGGGCTGTTTCCACCAGTCGCGCCTGTCTTTCATGCGGATGTTGCTGCGCCGTCTGAAGGCCGAAGACTGGACCTTCGACCGCCCCGTCTTCGAGATCGCCGCCGACGGCACCGGGCGCGCCGTCTATTCGGCGCACGGTCCGGACCGGTCCTATTCGCTCGTGGCCTTCTCCCATGACCTGCCGCCCGAGGCGCGCTCGGACCGGGTGATCGCGACGGCCTGGGACGCGACGTTCACGCTGTTCGACGGGGTTCCGGACGCGGAGGATCTGGCGCGGCTCGGGGCGAACGTGCCGCTCCAGGAGGCCGGGCGCATCACCGATCGCGAGCTGACGTTGAGCCGGGCCAACCGCTCCGTTCGCCTCTTCGATCACGTCGTCGACGCGCTGTCGCGGGGCATCCAGCCAGACCCTGTGCGCATCGACGCCGTGGGCTACCTGATGCGGACGACCGCCGTCTACGGATCGGGCAAGTTCGGCGCGGCCGATCGTGCGCGCATCGCGGATCGGCCCGAATGCGCGGCGCCGTTCCAGGTCGAGATGCTGACTGTCTGGCTGATCCGGGCCTTCGTGCTGGACCAGGTCGAAGCGATGGCACAGGCGCGCGCGCCCGACCGCGCCGTCGCGCTGGACCCCGAGCTGCGCCGGCGATTCGGGATCGGCAATTCGACCGGCCTCGGAATGGCACCGTTTCTCGTACATCACCCGGTCCTGCTGGACCGCTGGATCACCGCCCGCGAGACCGCGCTGGCGCGCGTCCTGGAACAGGCGGCGCCACCCGACCGGATCGCCGCGTTCATCGCCGCCCGCGACGCCGCCGCGCGCAACGTCGCCGCATGGCGTACCGATCATCCGGTGCAGGCCGCCAAGCTCGACGGCCTGCGCGCGGATATGGAGCGGCTGGTCGCGCAGCCGGTGACCGGATGGGCCGCGCTCTGGGAGTGGGGGCGGACGGCGCTTTCGCTCGAAGGGCAGGAATTGCTCGTCTCGCTTCTCCTGGAACCCTGGCCCGAACTGGTGGACGGCCTCGGCGCGACGATGTGTGCCGAGGAAGACGCGCGCTTCGCCATCGACGGGCGCATGGCGCTGGACGACCTGCGCGGCGCGCTCTGCGCGGTGCACGGTATCGAGGGCTGCGACGGGCCGGCACGCGTCTGGTTCACCTCCGCCGACAAGCTGGAGCCGCGGCTGGGCGAGCCGGATCCCGCGCTCGACCCGCACGCGCAACCCTTGGCGACACGGCGCGATGCGGCGGCGCTGTTGGCCGCGATGGAGGGTCGGACGGGGGACGTCGCGGGCTTTCTGCTCGATCACCCGGAGCACCGGCATACGGTGCGCCGCGTTCAGATCGCCCTGCGCCATCCCTATGCCGAGATCCGCGACGATCTCGCCTCGACCGCGATGCTGCCCGCCGACATGCTGCGCGCGAAGCTGTCGTTCTTCGGGGCCGGGCGCTTCGATCCGCGCTCGGACCGCTGGGTGCGGATCGAGATGTTCCGCGGTGCGCCCTTTCCGCACGAGATGGCGGATGCGGGCGCCGAGCCATGGGCCGGGCTTCCGGCGTGAACCTGTCGGGCGGCGAGACCGAAGCGCTGGCCCGGAAGGCTGCGCGGGGCGCGGGGCTGCCCTGGGGCCTGGCCGAGGAGGCCGGTATGGCGGCGCGCTGGCTGGCCGAGCGGGGTCTGCCGGGCGCCGCGACGCTCGCCGCCCTGCTGACCGAGATCGACGGGGCCGGACCGCTGCCGCCGGTGCCCGGCGAGACCTGGCGGGCGAAGCACGACCGGCTCTGCCCGATCTGCTGTGGTGCGGCGCTGTCGGACCGGCTGGAGACGGGGCCGCTGACGGTCTTGGACGTGCTTCATCCGCTTCTCATGCTGCCGCACCTCGCCTCGGTCGCGGATCGTACGGGTCGTCCCGTCACGATCCGGTGGCCCGGTGGCGGTGCGATCCTGTCGCGGACCCCGAGCCTGCATGGCGCGCCGCCGCCCGCGCGCGGCGATATCCGCATCCTTCCCGCCCGCGCGCCGGGTCCGTGGCCGCGCGCGCCGCGCACGCCCGAGCCGGTGGCACCCGCGGCGGTCGACATTCTGAATGCATTCGCGCATCGCACCTATGCCCCGGCCCATCTTGGGCGCGAGGGCGGGGCGGGCGCGGGCCTGACCGACAGCGACTGAAAGGCAAGACCATGACCCACCGGATGATGTCCCTGGACGAGATCGAGACGCTGGCCTTCGACGCGCTGCTCGCGGCGGGCACACGCCCCGAGGCCGCGCGTGCGCTGGCCGTGGCGACCGCGGCCACCGAAGCCGACGGCGTGGCGAGCCACGGTCTGGCCTATGTGCCGATCTACGCCGAACATGTCCGCTGCGGGAAGGTCGACGGTCAGGCTGTCCCGGAGGTGTCGACCCCCCGACCCGGCGTGGTGCGCGTCGATGCCGGGCACGGTTTCGCCCATGGCGCCATCGACGCGGGCATGGGGCCGCTGATCGCGGCGGCGCGCGCAAACGGCGTCGCGGTCATGGCGATCCATCGGAGCTACAATTGCGGCGTACTCGGCATCCACACGGCGCGGATCGCGGCCGAGGGGATGCTGGGGCTGGGTTTCACCAACGCGCCCGCGTCCATCGCGCCGGGCGGCGGATCGCGGCCGGTCGTGGGCACCAACCCGATCTCGATGGCCGTGCCGGACGGGGCGGGGGGCGTCGAGATCCTGATCGACCAGTCGGCCAGCGTCATCGCCAAGTCCGAGATCATGAAGCACGCCCGCGAGGGCCGGGCGATCCCCGAGGGCTGGGGCCTCGATGCCGACGGCGCGCCCACCACGGATCCGGACGTGGCCCTGAATGGCTCGATGGCACCTGCGGGCGGCTACAAGGGCGTGGGCCTTGCGCTGATCGTCGAGACGCTGGCCGCGGCCATGACCGGCGCGACGCTGGGCAAGGATGCCTCGCCCTTCTCGGGCACGGCCGGCGGACCGCCAGCGACGGGCCAGATGTTCATCGCTATCGATCCGGGCGCGACGTCGGGCGGTGCCTTCGCGGAACGGATCGGCGATCTCGCAGCGGCGATCCGGGGCCAGGACGGCGCACGGCTGCCGGGCGACGGGCGCGGTGCGGCGCGGGCGCGGGCCGGAGGCGGCGTCGCGGTGGCCGAGGCGACGATCGAGCGCATTGCCGCGTCGATGGCCTAGAGGCGCGCCGGGTCGATCCCGGCCGCGGCCATGGTGACGCGGACGTCTCGCGGCGGGCCAAGGCCGAAGCCACCCGCCCAGGTCGCGCGGGCTGCCGCGAAATCTCCGCGCGACAGGTGCTGCGCGGCCTTCGCGGTCGTGAAGGCGAGCCCGCCCGGTACCGATGCAGGCCGGTGCCGGCGCAGGAACATCATGCGTGCGCGGTGCTTGAACCATTCCGAGAAAGGCGACGCGCGCCGGTCGCCCGAGGCCGATCCGATCGAGGCACCCGAGACGTGTCGGACCATCGCGTCGGGGCAGTGCAGAAGCGGCAGCGCGCCGCGCCGCATCGCCCAGTCCACCTCCTCGTAATAGAGGAAGTAATCCTCGGGCATCGGTCCCGCGACGTCGAGAAACGCGCGGGAGACGACGAGACTCGCGCCCGTGACGAAGGCGATCTCGGCCGGGTCGGGGGGCGGCGCATCGGCCGGGGCGAACTGGTTGAGGTTGCGCGTCACGCCGCTCCGCCAGTCGATGGTCCCGCCGTCGATCTGGATCCGCGGCGGTGTCTCGTCATAGAGGACCCGCCCGCCGATCATGGCGAACCCGCCGGGCAGCGCCGGGTGGGTGGCGAAGCGTCGCGCGGTGTCCGTGGCGACGGTGGTGTCCGGGTTCAGGACCCAGAAGCGATCGAGCCCTGCATCTGCCGACAGCACCGCAAGCCCCCGGTTCACGCCCGCCGCGAAACCGTCATTCGGGGCCTCGATCACGGTGACGTCGTGCGCGCGCAGGCGGGTCAGCGTGTCATCAGGCGAGGCGTTATCGACCACGACGACGCGGAGGGTCACGCCCTCGGAGGCCAGAAGGCTGCCGAGGCAGGCGTCGATCGTGTCGGCGGCGCGGTGGGTCACGATCACAACGCCGAGGCGCGGCGGCGTCATCGCCCGCGTGCCAGCGACGCCCGCGCGTCCGTCCCGGCCGGGAAGCGTGTGAAGGCCGGCCGCGCGCCGGAGCGCCGGATCGGGGCGGCGCGGCGCGGGTCCGCGGGGGCCTCGGCTTCAGGCGCTTCGGTTCGGGTGATCGGCTGGACGAGCCAGGCCGTCGCGCCGAACACGAAGAAGGTGAATGAGTAGATGTTGGTCCAGACATGGACCGTGAAGAGCGTGAAGGTCAGGCCGATGATGGTGAAGACGCAGGCCGTGCGGATGCGGCCAAGCTCGGTCCCGGGTCCATGGTCGAGCCGCATGAGCCGCGTCAGCTGCACCAGCCAGCCCGCCGCCAGCAGCCCCACGCCGGGCAGGCCGTAGCGCATCCCCGTCAGCAGCCAGAAATTGTCGACCGAATCCGAATGCATCCAGCTCGGCCGGACCCAGTCCCGAAGGCCGAGGCCGAAGATCGGGTTTGCCCAGATGTTCTCGAGGCCCCAGTCGAGGATCGTCAGGCGCCAGTAGGCCGTGTGCGCCGAGAAGGTGGCGTAGGTCATGAAGACCTGTAGCCCCGAGCGCGACGACAGAAGGTCGATGGCGATGTAGACCGTGGTCACGAGGCCGAGCAGCAGCCACCAGCGCCATGCGACCTGCGCGAAGATCGCGGCCCATGCGATCAGCCCGACCTGCAGCGCGATCGCCAGGAGCGCCCCCGAGGAGAGCGCCAGAAAGCCGCATCCGGCGACCGCACCTGCCGCGATCCAGCGTCGGAGGTCGCCCATCTGGTCCTTCATCGCGACGAAAACCATCGAGAACACGACCGAGCAGAAGAGCCCGTAATGGATGGGGTGGGCGAAGACCGCCTGCACCCGCTCGACTCCCAGCCGACGGTTCATGTCGAGGATGTCGACCGACCCGAGGACGGGCAGCTTGCGGATCATCGCGATGATCGGCGGCGTACCCGTCCGCGCCTCGATCAGCGCGAAGGGGAGCGTCAGCAGGACGCCCAGCAGAAGGAGGCGGCAGGCGCGAAGCATGTCGGCGGAGCTGCGGATGCCCGCGCGCGCGACGACGTAGCCGCCGAGGAACTCGACCCCGACCGACGGTGCCTGCTGGATGACGCGGTCCGGGTTGTTCACCCCGAGTGCGACCGCAATCCAGAGCGCGTGCCCGAGGAGCAGCCAGTCGGTCGCCAGCACCGGCCCATATCGACCGCGCAGCGTATTGACCAGAAGCGGCAGCGTTACCGCGAGCAGGAGCACCCGGAGCGTCGTCAGAAAGAGCGGTCCGACATGGAAGGAGATCGGCACCAGCACGGCGATCAGGTAGATCGGCACGAGCCATGCGGGTCCGCGCGTGTCGAGGCTCTCGGCCGGTTGGTCGCGGAGGGCCGTCATCACTCGGCGGCGGCGCGGCGCAGGGGCGGGTGCCGGACATCGAGCTCGAACGCGTCGACCCAGCCTGCGAAGCTGTCGAACTGGTCGAACGGGTTGCCGAAGGTCAGACCCCAATGCTCCGAAGGCCCGAGACGGCCGGTCATCGGAACCTCGGCCACGCGCGTGCCGTCGACATTCAGCCAGAGGTGACCCTCCTCGGAATCGTAGGCCAGCTCAAGCTCGGCGCCGCCGTCGCGCGCCAGCGCCGTGCCGCGCCCCTTGATGCGGGTCGTATAGCCGTCGGCGGTCGTGACGCGCGCCGTGATCGCGCCGCGGTCGCTGACGCGGACTACCAGAAGCTGGTGTACCCGAAGAACGATGCCCCCGGTGCGCCGCGGACCGAGATCGGGGCGCAGATGCATCCGCATCGAGAATGCATCGGCCCCGAAGAGCGCGGCCGTCTGATGCTCGGTCAGGCGCGTCGCGGGCAGATCGTCCCCGATCGCGATCGCGGGCTCGTAGATGTCGATCCGGTGGCGCAAGCCCCGGCCGCCATAGACCTCGATGGCCTGCGCCTCGGGCACGAGGCGGATGGCCCCTTCGGTCGTCGTGGGAAGCCGGCTCGTTGCGGACATCTCGGGCGCCAGCGGCGAGCCGTATTGCAGAAGCGGGGCGCCGATCGCCACGCCGTCCAGCGGACCACCCGGATAGGGCAGGAAGTCGACCGGACGCGCGGCCCTTCCTTGCGAGACGTCGGCGAAGACGCTGTCGTAATGGCCGTCCTGCAGCGGTTGGACATCCTGCACGATCAGGTTGCCGAGGATGAGCCAGTCGTCCCGCCATTCGGCCTCGGTGATGGCGTGGGCCACGTTGTTCACGACGATCACCTCGCGCGATTCCCCGGCGATGTGGATGCGCGGAACCCAGAGGTTGGGGTTCGGGCGGTTGCGGGCCGCGAAGGCGTTGCGCACGACGGTATTGCGCCGGATCGTCAAGCCCTCTGTCTCGCCGACGGTGATGCCGTGGGTGTGGGCGTTGAGGATGACGTTCTCCTCGATCGTCACGTCGCGGTAGAACATCTCGGGGCCGGCCTCGTGCTGATCGACCCGCTCGTTGCGCATGAAGATCGACTGGGTCCAGGGCCCGCGCCCGGAATCAAGGAGGTTGCCGCGGATCACGATCCCCTGGCTGGGCCGGTCGGTGCCCGCCGTCCAGAACTGGATCATGTCGGGATGGGTGCCGCCCGTGCGGCGATCCGAGAAGTCGCGGATGGTGTTGTCCTCGATCCGCACGTCCTCGACCTCCGCGAAGGTCATCCCATCGAGGCCCAGGCCGTGCAGCAGGTTCTCGGTCAGCGTGATCCCGGTGCTGTCGTCGATCAGGGTGCCGGTGCGAAAGCCGGTGATCTCGGACCGGGTCAGGGTGAACCCGTCGGTTTCGGTCACGCGGAGGGCCCGACGGGTCAGCGCTTCGGGACCGGCGAAGCGCATGTCCTGCATCACGATATCCCGGCTCGCGACGACGCGAAACGGCTCGTCCGGGGCGTCGGCGGCCGGCTGGAAGTCGAGGTCCGAGAGAACCAGATGCGCCGCATCGCGCAGGACGGCCGTGCCGATGCGAACGGAGCCTTCGGCGGCGCGGATGGTGATGGGCTGGGCCGCGGTTCCTTGCACGCCGACGATGCGCATCTCGGGATAGGCGCCCGGCGCGAGCATGAGCGTGTCGCCCGGTCGCGCCGCGTCGAGTTGATCGATCAGGGTTGCAGGCTCGGTTGGCAGCAGGCGTTCGGCCAAGGCGGGACAGGCGCCCCACAGGAGAAGGGCGGCCAGCGCCGCGGCGCGGGATCGAATGCGTGTCATCGCCTGTATCCTCGCCGGCGGGGCCGGTCGGTTGTTCTGCTAGGATCCTCTGCGGGACCTCTGGTCGAACGTAGTCGCGGCAGGTCGATACCGCCAAACGATAAAGGGTCGGCGGGGGTCATCGGCCGGGCGGTGTGACGGGCTTGCGTCAGGCTTCAATGGGCGGCGCGGTCGCGAGGATCGCCCCGGTCGCCGCCGCAGCGAGGGCCAGAAAGCCCGCATAGGACGCCCAGGGCAGGGCGATCGGGTCGGGCCGGGCCGCACGGAACATGGCCGCCGAAATCGCGATTCCGGCCAGCTCGGCCAGCGCGGCGAGCCACACCAGCACGACGACCGATGCACCGCCTTCGAGCATCCACCAACCCACGGCCAGCGCGGCGAGCCGGGGGATATTCGACCACGGCGCGTTCCCCGTCTGCCCGGTCGCGAGCGCGGCGATATTGGTGCCGACCTTGGCCACGCGCAGCCCCTGCAGGATCGCCATCGGCCCGAGCAGCCCCGCGACCGCGATGTAGTCCGATCCCGCCAGCCAGCGCGCGGCGATCGGACCGGCGAGGATGCCGACGCCCATGCCGGCCAGCCCCAGCGCGAGCGCCAGCTGGATCAGGCGGGCGGCGGGGCGGTCGATCTCGCCGGCTTCGGCGCGACGGGACAGGCGGGGCAGAAACCCGGTCTGGAGGCTGCGCATCACGATCAGGGCGGGCGTCAGCGTGATCGTGACGGCGAGCGCGAAGGTGCTGAGCGCCACCATGCCCTCGAGCCGCCCGACGATCAGCTTGTCGCCCTGGAAGACCGCGAAGAGCAGCCCCGCATTCAGCAGGATTGGCCAGCCGAAGCGCAGCGTCCGGCCCCAACGGGCGCGGTCGAAGGCGGGGCGGAACGGGCGCTCGGCGGCGCATTGCGAGACGAGGGCCGCGCCGGTGTTGTGGATCAGGATCGACACCAGCATAACGCGCCAGTCCCCGAGCCAGGCCGCCAGCGGAAAGATCGCGAGGAACGCCACCAGCGCGGGCAGCGTCTGTTCGGCGGCCAGCGCGCCGAAGCGACCGCTGCGGTTCTGCCGGTGGATGTCGAGATGGCGGACGCCGTTCAGAAGCGGCACGAGCGCCAGAACCGCGTAGGCCCATGCGACCTGTGGCACATTCAGGAAATCCGCCAGCGGGATCGCCAGCGCCAGCATGACCGCGCCGGCGAGGATGCCTCGAAAGAGCTGGAACCCCTGCAGCGCGCGCATCAGCCGGGGGTCGTCGCCGTCGGCGGCCTGCACGATTTGCTGCTGCAACCCGAAGGCCGAGGCCATCTCGACCGCCGCCACGGCCAGCGCGAAGGTCGCGGCGATCCCGTAATCCTCGACCGGGATCAACGCCGCGAGCGTCAGGTTCCGCGCGAAGAGAAGGGCGGAGGAGCCGAGATTTCCGGACAGGATGGTGAGGGCGGGGCGCAGCATCGGGGGCCTCGCGGATGGTGGACTTGCGCGCTTGTGGGCGGCTTGCCATGGTCCGGTCAAGCCGCCTTCCCCCGATCCGCGAGGCACCGGTGCCCCCTTCGCCCCCGGCCGACACGCTCCGCGCCACTGTGATCGTGCCGCATTTCAACGATTCCGACCGGCTGGCGCGCTGTCTCTCTGCGCTCGTGCCCCACCTGCCGCCAGGCGTTGAGGTGGTCGTGGTCGACAACGGCTCGACCGTCGACCCGGGGCCGTGGATCGCGCGCGATTTTCCCGCCGTCCGCGTCCTGTCCGAGCCGGAGCCGGGCGCGGGCCCGGCGCGCAATCGAGGCGTCGCCGAGAGCGACGCGCCGATCCTCATGTTCCTCGATGCCGATTGCGTGCCGGGGCCGGGCTGGGCCGCGACCGCGCTCAAGGTCGCGCCGCGCGCCGATCTGGTGGGCGGGGCAGTGGATATCTTCGACGAGACCGAAGGCCCCCGCACCGGCGCGCAGGCGTTCGAGGCCATCTTCGCCTTCGACATGCGCGGCTATCTCGAACGGGACGGCTTTCTCGGAAGCGGGAACCTCGTGACCAGCCGCAGGGTCCACACCGCGATCGGCGGGTTCCGGGCCGCGGTATCCGAGGACAAGGATTACTCGCACCGGGCGCGGGCGGCGGGCTTCACGCTGGGCTTCGCGCCGGAGATGGCGGTCGGGCATCCGTCGCGCGGCGATGCGGCGGCACTTCGAGCCAAGTGGCGGCGCCTGACCGACGAGGCCTGGGCGCTGCATCGGGCAAAGGGCCGGTCGCGCGCGGCCTGGGCGGGACGCGCGCTGTTGATGCCCGCATCGATCCTCGCCCATGCCCCGAAAGTGGCGCGTGCCGGTGGTCTCGACCGCGCCGAACGGGCCCGCGCCGTCGCGACGCTGGCCCGGATCCGCCTGTCGCGGATGGTCTGGATGCTGCGTCAGGCGGCGGGGGCCTCGCCGTAATCGTAGCCGTAGCCGTAGGCATGGCCCTCGCCGGGATGGTTGCACTTGTTCAGCACCACCCCGAGGACGTTCGTCCGTGACGCCAGCTCACGCTCGGCCGCGTCGACCTGGCCCAGCGTGCTGTCCTCGGCCGCGGCGATCATCATCGCGGCGTCGGCATGCGGCAGGAAGGCGATTGCATCGTCGCTGACCATCACCGGAGGCAGGTCGATGAGGACGAGATCGGGGGCGAACTGCTCGGTCAACTGGTCGAGGAATGCGGTCATCACCCGGCCCTGCATCAGGGTCGAGGGATCGCGGACGGCCTCGGCCGTGGTGGCGAAGGCGAGGTTTTCGCCGACGCGCACCATCTGATCGGCGGCGGGCGTCAGGCCCCTGATCGCGGTGGCGACGTTCTGGCCCCGCGACACGCCCAGCATCTTGGCCAGCACGGGACGGCGCAGATCGAGATCGACGACGATGGTCCGCAGGTCCGGCTGGCGCGCCAGCGAGAAGGCGAGGTTCATGGTCACCGTGCTCTTGCCGCAGCCGGGGCCGGGCGAGGTGATGGCAATGCGGCGCCAGTCATTGGCAAGGGCCTGCTGCACCAGCCGGGTACGCAGCACATCGAAGGGTGCCGACTTGGCGGTGTCCTCGACCGTGACGATGCGTCCCCGCGCGAGATGGTCGGGATCGGGATCGAGCCGCGGCAGCATCTCCCATTCGTCCTGCGGGATGTGGGTGGGGGCGATATCACCCTGCCCGATGGGCTGCATGAGGGTGGCGCGCGCGGCGCGGGCCTGTCGGATGGCGGCCTGTAGACGGTCCATTTGCGGATTCTCCTGTCTGGCGGGGGTCAGAGACCGGCGACGCGCTGCCACTGCGTCACGATCTCCTCGGAATAGGGAAACTGGCCGACCATGACCGCGATCATCGTCGCGATCCCGGCGGCGGCGAAGCCGATGGCGACACCGGTGCGCAGGCGCGGCAACCGGCGGCGGGCCGGGCGCGCAGCGGGCGCGGGCTCGGGATCGCCCAGCATCGGCAGCGTCGCGAGCGGGACGATCCCGAGGCGGCGCTGCAGGTCGACAGGGCGGCGCAGGAAGCCGAGGCGCAGCTCGAGAATGACGACGATGGCGAGGCCGAGGACGACGCCGATCGCGGCCCCGGCGATCGCCACCACCTTGCGGTTGGGGCGCGCCGGGCTGCGCGGGATCGACGCCTGCTCGATGATCGCGATCCGCTGACCCTTCGACAGCGCCTCGATGGCGTCGCCGGTTTCGGCCACGGCCTTGGCTTCGATCGCCTGGTTGTAGAGCTGGCGAAGGTTGCGGTGGTCTTCCTCGAGCGAGGCGAGCTGGGCGGCCTTCGTCGGCGCGTCGGTCAGCGTCACGCGGTGGACTTCGAGCTGGTCGAGGAGGGCGGCACGGCGCTCGGCGGCCTCGGCCAGCTTGGCGTCGATGTCATCACGATGGCGGTGAAAGGCGGTGCGCTCGGTCGAGCTGGCGGTGCCGCTTTCCGCGATCCGGCGCGACAGGCGCGTGATCCGGTCGGCGATCTCGTCGGCGCCCGGATCGTCCGCGTCGAGATTGGCGAGCGTCTCGCGCAAGGCGACGATCTGGCGCTGCTCGTAGCTGGTGGGGCTGTCGACGGCGCGGCCTTCGCGGCGCTTCACCGTCTCGTGCAGGCGGACGAGGCGCTCGCGCTCGCGGCGCAGGGCCTCGGTCTCGCGGCTGAGTTCGGCCAGGTCGCCCTCGATCCCGACGATGCGCTGCCGGGCCAGTTCGCGCGAACCGGGCAGCGCCTCTTCGTGCTCCTGCTGGAACGCCATGAGCTGGGTGCTGCTGGCATTAAGCTCCTGCTGCAGACGCGACACCTCGTGATCGAAGAACTCCAGCGTCTGGCGCGCGACCGAGGTCCGCATCTCGACATCCTCGGCCATCACGCGGGTCACCAGCTCATTGGTGACGGCCGCGGCCATGACGGGGCTCTCATCCTCGAAATGCAGGACGAGCATGGTGGCGCGGTCGCCGGCCTTGCGGGCGGCGCTCTCGCCTTCGATCGTGTAGGTGATGCGGCTGCGCAGATCGCGCACGATTTCGTCGGCGGCGGGGCGGGCACCGGCATAGATGTCGAGCCGGTTCGCCATGTCGAGAAGCGCGCCCCGCGCCATCAGGCGCTGCTCGATGATCTCGAGATGCTGGTAGGCGGCGGTCTGAACGGTCGAGGCGGCCAGTTCGTCGGGGATCTTCTCGGCCTCGACCACGAGGCGGGCCCCGGCTTCGTAGACCGGCGGCAGCGTCACGGCGACCCCGAGACCGGTCCCGGTGCACACGAAGAGCGCCAGGAGGAACCATGGCAGCCGGCGCGCGAACAGCGACAGGTAGAAGAGGACGTCAGCTTTCACGGCCTTATTCCCCGCTGGCCAGGCGCAGGCGCGCCGGACGGTTCGAGGCCGGGGCGGGGTCATAGGCCGGGCGCGGCGCGAGGAACATGCCGTGGTCGAGCACCGCGCGGACGTCCTGCGCGGTGATACGGTCGCCGTCACCCGAGAGTGCGAAGACCAGCGCCATTTCGCAAAGCTGGTTCACCGCGCGCGCCAGACCGGCGGAGGCGGCATGGACGATCGCGACGGCGTCTTCGTCGAAGAGATCCTCGGGGCCGCCGGCGGCCGACAGACGCGCCGCGATGTAGCCCGCGGTCTCGTCGCGCAGGATGGGATCGAGCGCGGCCCAGACGCCGACCCGGTTCACGAGGCCCGACAGCTCGGGCATCCGCAGCATGTCGCGAAGGCGCGGATGACCCGACAGGATCACCTGGATGAGCTGATCCTCGGCCGAATTGATGTTGGTCAGGAGCCGCAGCTCGTCGAGCGCCTCGGTGGAGAGGGTCTGCGCCTCGTCGACGACCAGAACGACGCGGCGACCGGCGGCGTAGTCGGCGATCAGCAGGTCCTGAAGGCGGGAATGGAGTTCCGGTTCGGTCATCTCGGCCGTGATCGGCTCGCCCAGGGACTGGAGGATCCACGGCAGGATCGAGCCCGCGCCGGACCGGATGCCGCCGACGACCGCGAAGCGCAGCGTCTCGTCGGCATCGGTCATCAGGCGCATCAGGAGAGAGGTCTTGCCCGTCCCGGCCTCGCCGGTCAGCGCCATGAAGGGCGCGCCGGTCATCAGGCCGTATTCGAGGGCGGCATGGGCACGGATCAGGGACGGCCCCTCGTGGGACAGCTCGGCATCCGGGAGGACGCAGAACGGGCGACCGGTCAGGCCGAAGCGTTCGTTATAGAGGGCTTGGACGCTGTTCATCGTCGTATCCTGTGTTCTGCCGCCGGGTGCCATTTTTGCGAACGGCGACTCGTAGTGGTCGCGCAACCGGTCCCTTAAGATTGAATTAAAATCGGACGCGATTAAGGCGCGGGCGGGTGGATTCAACGACGTCTCGGGGCGTCTTTCGGGCAGTGCCGCATTGTGTCGCGAAATGGGTCCGGCGCTGCCACGATTCATGATGAACGGGCCACCGAATCCGCCAGATCGCCAAGCATACAAGCCTGCAACGGACGCGCATGTCCGAGACCGAACGATCAAGTCAGGCAGGCCCTTTACCATGACCATGCACACCGATCCGCACAGCATCCGCACCGCCCTGACCGGTGCGCCCATGCCGCTGCCCGAGCCGGGTGCGCGCGCGCTCAGCTATCGCGACCACCTCAAGCGCGTGCTCGACGTCGCTCTGGTCGTGCTGGCCCTGCCGGTTGCGCTACCGCTGATCGGGCTCTTCGCCCTTCTGGTCGCGCGCGACGGCGGCCAGGCGTTCTACGTACAGGAGCGGCTGGGCCTCGACGGGCGGCGGTTCCGGATGTGGAAGCTCCGCAGCATGGTGCGCGATGCCGACGCGGCGCTCGACGCCCATCTCGCCGCGAACCCGGACGCCCGGGCCGAATGGACCCGCGACCAGAAGCTGCGCCACGACCCCCGCATCACGCGGGTCGGCGCGCTGATCCGCAAGACTTCGATCGACGAGCTGCCGCAGCTCTGGAACGTGCTGACCGGCGACATGAGCCTCGTGGGTCCGCGCCCGATGATGCCGTGCCAGCGCGCGATGTATCCCGGCCAGGCCTATTTCCGCCTGCGCCCCGGTCTGACGGGTGCCTGGCAGGTGTCGGGTCGTGGCGAGACGAGCTTCGCCGCCCGCGCCGAATTCGACCGCGCCTATGAAGGGGCGGTGTCGCTGGCGGCCGATCTGTCGATCCTCGCGGCCACGGTCGGTGTTGTCCTGCGCGCCACAGGTCGTTGACCATAGGGCGCGCGCGGCCCCGCGACGCTTGGTCAAACCGCCCCGGCAGGGCAGGCTCTCCGCAAAAGAAGAACGAGCAGCAGTGGTGACAGGCATGACCATCGGTCCGGGATTCCGGCTGACGGCGACGGCAATCGTCGTGGCGTTGGCTTTGACAGGATGCAAATCCGACGACGCGCGCGTCTCGGAACTTCGGGCATCGGGCGATGCCTATGTCGCCGAGCGCGACTTCGCGCGGGCCCTGATCCAGTATCGAAACGTCCTCAAGATCGACGGTGACGATGTCGAGACGCGCGCCGCGTTGGGGCACATGTTCCTGTCGCAGGGCTACCTGCGCGAAGCCTCGCGCGAGTTCACATTGCTGGCCGAACGCCAGCCCGATGTCGCGGAATGGCGCCTTGCCAACGGTCGTATCGCGATGCTTCAGGCGGATTGGACGGCCCTCGGGCGTCACGCCGAGGCCGCTGCCGATATGGAGCCCGATGGCCACGCCGCGCGCATCCTCGACATGGCCGTCCGCTTCCGCGCCGCGATCCGCGACGACGATGCCGCCGCGCGCGCCGCGCTTGAGGCCGAGGCGCTGCCCTTTCGCGAGGCGTATCCCGACGAGCCCATCCTGACACGGATCGTTCTCGAATCCGCGATTCAGGCCGAGCGGACTGACGACGCGCTCGCGCTCCTGGACGACACGCTGGCGCGCGATCCCTATCGCCCCGACCTGCAACTGACACGCATCCGCCTTCTGGCCGAGGGGCCGGACCCCGATCCGGTCGAGGACCGTCTGCACGACCTCGTGGCGCTCTATCCCGACGATACTGAATTCGCGGGCCTTCTGGTCGCCCGCTACATGTCCCGTGGCCGTATGGCCGACGCCGAGGACGTGCTTCGCGCCTTGGCCGATGGTCGCCCGCTCGACGATCTGGCGACGCGCACGATGCTCGTACGCTTCCTTCTGCGCAATCGCGGCTCCGATGCGGCCCTGGCGGAACTCGCCCGTCAGCGCGAGGCGGCGGGCGACGGGCCGGGCGCGCTCGTCTATGCCGCGATGGATCGCGCGATCCGCTTCGACGCAGGCGACCGGGACGGTGCGCTGGCCGGTCTGGACGAGCTCGTGGCCGCCGCGGGCGAGGGCACGGAAGCCCGGATGATCCGCGTCCTGCGCGCCCGGATGCTCGACCGGCTGGGTGAGCACGGGCCGGCGCGGGCCGAGATCGAAACGGTGCTCGAAGCCGATCCCGGCGATGTCGGCGCGCTGAAGATGCGGGCCGGCTGGGCCATCGACGGCGACCGTCCGAAGGACGCCGTCGTCGACCTGCGGACGGCCCTGTCGATCGCCCCGCGCGACACCGAGCTTCTGGGCCTGATGGCTGCGGCCCACCGTCTCGACGGCAATCCGGGTCTGGCCATGGAGCAGCTCGCGACGGCGGCCGAGGTTTCGGGTCATGCCGTGGGCGAGGCCGGACGCTACGCCCGCGCGCTGATCGGCCAGGGCCGCGACCGGCTGGCGCTCCGCGTGTTGCAGGCCGCCCATGAGGGCGCGCCGGGCCATGTGCCGACGGCGATGCAATTGGCCGATGTGCTACTGGATCTCGGCGACGTCACGCAGGCCACCGCCGTGGCCGCACGTCTTCGGGCCGCGAAGACCGAGGGCGCGGCCGAGGCGGCGACCGCGCTCAGCGGCGCCATCGCGATGCGTGATCCCGCGGCATCGATCGACATCACGGCGCTCTATGTGCCGGGACAGGTGCGGCAGCCCGCCCTGACCGGCGCCGTGGGCGCGCTGGCCGATCAGGGGCGCCCGGACGCGGCGCTGGAGGGGCTCGACGATCTCATCACGACCCATCCCGACGCCATGATCCTTCGCCTCATCCGGGCCGACATGCTCGCCCTTGCCGACCGGACCGAGGACGCGCGGACGGGCTACGAGGCGCTGACCGGCGTGGCCGATCTGGGCGAGACGGCGACGATTCGCCTCTTCGGTCTTCATGCCGCGGCCCAGCGGGTCGAGGATGCGAATACCGCGCTCGCCGCAGGGCTGCGCGCCTTCCCTGAATCCGTGCCGCTGCGCCTTCTCGACGCCGACCGCCTGACCGCGCTTGGCGACAGCGAGGCAGCCATCGTCGTGCTCGAAGCGCTGCATTCCGAACAGCCGGGCCACCCGACCGTCGCCAACAATCTCGCCGCCCTCCTGTCGACGACGCGGGACGATCCCGCCTCGCTGGCAAGGGCCGCCCGGCTTGCGGCCCCGCTCCGGGGCGATCCCCGGCCGCAGGTGGCCGACACGATCGGCTGGATTGCCTTCCGGCGCGGCGATGTCGAGGGCGCGCTGCCCCTGATGCGCCGGGCGGCGCGGGAGCTCCCCGACGATCCGGTGATACGCCTGCGCCTTGGACGGGTTCAGGCCGCCCATGGCGACGTGGGTCACGCACGCGAGACCTTCGCCGCCGTCGAGACCCTGACCGGCCCCGATCACCCGCTGGCCGCCGAGGCCCGCGACGCGCGCGACGCTCTTCCGACGGGCGGCTAAGATAGGTGGCCTATCTCGGCATCGGCAATCCGCAGGGCACGTCGCGACTGGCTCCGCTGGTGCTTTTGGCGGCGGTCGCAGTGGCGATCCCGCTCTTTCTCGACGGGCTTGCCTCGCTGCTGGCGGCGTGGTCGACCCCGGAATACAGCCACGGCCCGCTGATCCCGCTGATCTCGCTCTTTCTCTTCCTGCGCGAGATGCGCGACCGCCCCACCACTCTCGATCCCGCCCCGGATCGTCGCCCCGGGCTGGCGCTCGGGGGGCTTGCGCTGATCGTCACGCTGGTCGGGAACCGGACGGGCATCCCCGACCTCGCGACCTATGGCCTGATCCTGTGGATCATGGCGCTGGTGCTGGTGGCGATGGGCTGGCGGCGCGGACGGCGACACTGGGCGTCGGTCTTCCACCTGATCTTCATGCTGCCCCTGCCGCAGGTCGTGTTCTGGCAGGTCTCGACCCTGCTCCAGACGATTTCGGCCGAGATCGGCGTGGCCCTCGTCGCCGCGGCGGGCGTGCCGGTGCTGCTCGAAGGGCACGTCATCGATCTGGGCGTCTACAAGCTGCAGGTCGCGGAAGCCTGCTCCGGCCTGCGCTATCTCTTCCCGATCCTCAGCTTCAGCTACCTCACCGCGATCCTTTATCGCGGCCCGTTTGCGCATAAGGTCGTGCTTTTCGCGCTGGCCGCACCGCTCGCCGTCATTCTCAACGCGGTCCGCATCGGTGTGATCGGCGTGCTGGTGGACCGCTACGGCATCGGCCACGCCGAGGGGTTTCTCCACGTCTTTGAGGGCTGGGTGATCTTCGGGGTCTGCATCGCGCTCCTGATGGGGCTGGCGCGGTTGATGTGGGCGCGTGCCGGGGTCGAGGGACCGATGCTCGACCTCGACACCGACGGGCTCGTCGCGCAGGCGCGCCGCGTCGGGCGCTTGGACGGCGCTCCCGCCCTGGCCGCACTCGCGCTCCTGACCGCGGGGGCGGTGGCGCTCGACCGACCCGCCCCCGCGCCCGAGAGCATCGCCCGCGCGCCGCTCGCGACCTTCCCGCTGGCCATCGACGGGTGGGAGGGACGGCGCTCCTTCATCGACGCCGAGACGCTGCGCGTCCTCGCGGCCTCGGACCACCTCGCCGCCGAGTACGCGGCACCGGACGAAGCGGCCCCCGTTTCGGTCTTCGTGGCATGGTACGCGCGCCAGACGAACGGCGCGGGGCTGCACTCGCCCGAGGTCTGCCTGCCCGCCGGCGGCTGGGAGATCTCGGATCTCTCGGTCAAGACGATGCCGCAAGGCTTCGAGGCGAACCGCGCGCTGATCCGCAAGGGGCTCGACGAACAGCTCGTTCTCTATTGGTTCGAACAGCGCGGGCGGCGCATGACCTCGGATTGGGACGCGAAGTTCTGGGCGCTGCGCGACGGGCTCGTGACCGGGCGGAGCGACGGCGCGCTCGTGCGGTTTGTCACCGCGATCCTGCCGGGCGAGGAGGTCGCGGTCGCCGAGGCGCGGCTCATGGCGATGGTCGACGCGGCGCTGCCGCCGATCGCGGCGCATCTGCCGGACTGACGCTCAGCCCTTCGTGAAGATCCGCTCGTAGGCCGCGAGGAGATGGGGCACCGAATGCTCCCAGCTCAGCTCGTCCAGTACCCGGCGGCGGCCCTGTTGGCCCATGGCGCGCGCGGCCTCGGGATCGTCGATCAGCGCGGCGATCTCGGCGGCCAGTTCGCCGGGATCGTTCCGCGTCGCGTAGCGCGACGCATCGCCCGCCGAGGCGCGCCCCTCGGTCAGGTCGAACTGCACGCTGGGCTTCTCGAGGGTCATGTATTCCATGATCTTGTTCATGGTGGAGATGTCGTTCATCGCATTCTTCGGATCCGGCGCGACGCCGATATCGATGCTGTTGAGCGCGGCGAGCATCGCCTCTCCGTAGAGCGCGCCGGTGAAGGTGAAGCGGTCCGTCAGACCCCGCTCGGCCACCAGCGCCTCGATCACCGCTTGGTGTGGGCCGAAGCCGACGATCAGCGCGTGGACGTCGCGCCCGTCAGTCGCCAAGCGTTGCACTGCCTCGACCAGAAGCTCCAGCCCCTCCTGCTGGCCGATAATCCCGATCCAGCCCAGCATCGTCGCCGCGCGGCGATAGGCCGGGTCGCCGGGGCCGGGCACGAACTTCTCGACCTTGGGGGCGGATCGCACGACGAACACGTCCTCGAAGGCCATGCCGCCGCGATCGCGCGCGATGCGGGCGAAGCTTTCGTTGGTGGCCAGCGAGACGTCGGCACAGGCGAAGGTGATCCGCTCCCAGAGGCGCATCACGCCGTAGAGCAGGCCGCGCTTGCCGAACTTGGCCTCGAAGAGCTCGGGGCAGACGTCGTGATGATCGAAGAGATAGCGCACGCCCGCCGCGCGGTAGCGCAGTGCCAGAAGCCAGACGAGATCGGGCGGGTTGCAGCCATGAATGACGTCGAAGCCGCGTTCGCGCCGCACGATGCGGGCCAGCCGGAACCAGTGCCGGATCGCGTGCAGATATTCGCGCGCATAGGCCACCGCGCCCGAATGCGCCTCGGGCGGGGCGGGGTGGCGATAGATGTGGACGCCGTCGATCACCTCGCGCGGCGCGTCCCAGCCCCGGCCCGTGGGGCAGATCACCGACACCTCGTAGCCCGCCGCCCTGAGCGACGTCGCCTCCAGCCAGACGCGGCGGTCAAGCGGGACCGGCAAGTTCTCCACCACTATGAGGACGCGGCGGGGGGTGGTAAATCGGCTCATCGCGACCTCGGGCGGGCAGGTGGGCCCAAGGGGCCGGAGGACGTCCCGGATGGCAAGGGCGATAGGCGGTTTTCGCCGCCCCGGATGGCCAAGACGGCACAGCCTGCGCCATACACTTGCCGCGATTGGCTGCAAAACCGGGCCAAACCGGAAACAGGGTGGCGCGAGAGCCCCCATTGTCACGAGGATCGGCAATGAAGATTGCAATGATCGGGACGGGCTATGTCGGCCTCGTCTCCGGGGTGTGTTTTTCGGATTTCGGCCACGAGGTCGTCTGCGTCGACCGCGATCCCGCCAAGATCGAGATGCTGGAGGGCGGGCGCGTCCCGATCTTCGAGCCGGGGCTCGAGGATCTGATGGTGCGCAATGTCGGATCGGGGCGCCTGACCTTCACCACCGATCTCGGCGCCGCGGTCGACGGGGCCGATGCCGTGTTCATCGCCGTCGGCACGCCGACGCGCCGGGGCGACGGCCATGCCGACCTGACCTACGTGATGGCCGCCGCCGAGGAGATCGCGCGCGCGCTGACGGGCTATGCGGTCGTGGTGACGAAATCGACCGTGCCCGTAGGCACCAACCGCAAGGTGGCCGACGCCATGCGGGCCGCTGCACCCGAGGCCGCGTTCGACGTCGCCTCGAACCCTGAATTCCTGCGCGAGGGTGCTGCGATCGACGACTTCATGCGCCCCGACCGTGTCGTCGTCGGGGTCGAGAGCGAACGCGCCGGGGACGTCATGTCCGACATCTACCGCCCGCTCTACCTGCGCGATTTCCCGATCATGATCACCGATCTCGAATCGGCGGAGATGATCAAATACGCCGCCAACGCCTTCCTTGCGACGAAGATCACCTTCATCAACGAGATCGCCGCGCTCTGCGAGCGGGTTGGCGCTGACGTTAAGAAGGTGTCGAAGGGCATCGGCATGGACGGCCGGATCGGCAACAAGTTCCTGCATGCCGGGCCGGGCTACGGCGGCTCGTGCTTTCCCAAGGACACGAGCGCGCTGGCCCGGATCGGGCAGGAGCACGCGGTCCCGATGCGCATCGTCGAGACGGTCATCCAGGTGAACGAGGGCGTGAAGCACCGCATGATCGAGAAGCTGCGCGACCTCTGCGACGGGTCGTTCAACGGACGCACGATCGCGGTGCTGGGCGTGACGTTCAAGCCCAACACCGACGACATGCGCGACGCACCCAGCCTGACGATCGTGCCCGCGCTGGTGGGCGGCGGCGCGCGCGTGCGCGTCGTCGATCCCCAGGGCCGCCGCGAGGGCGAGGCGCTGCTGCCTGGAGTGACCTGGTGCGATGACCCCTACGAGGCGTCGGACGGCGCGGATCTTCTGGTCCTGCTGACCGAGTGGAACGAGTTCCGCGCCCTCGACCTGCCGCGCATCGCCGAGGCCATGGGGACCGCCCGCATGGCCGATCTGCGCAACATCTACAGCCCCGCCGACGTGCTGGACGCGGGCTTCACCGCCTATGACGCGGTGGGCCGTCGGTGAAGATCCTCTTCGTTCATCAGAACATGCCCGGCCAATACCGGGAGCTTCTGGATTGGCTGAGGACGCAGGGCGGTCACGAACTGGTCTTCCTGACCCAGCGCCGCAATTACCCCGAGGTCGCGGGCGTCCGGAAGGTCGTCTATGCGCCGCATCACAGGCCCGCAAAGGGCACCTACGGCCTGTCGAAGGTGTGGGAGGAGGCGACAGGTGCCGGCTATGGCGCGGCCTTGGCCATCGCCAGGCTCCGCGACGAGGGCTTCGTGCCGGACATCGTGCTCGGCCATACCGGCTGGGGCGAGATGCTGTTCTTGCGCCAGGTCCTGCCGGACGTGCCCGTGCTCGGCTTCTTCGAATATTACTACCGCGAGTTCGGCGGCCCCGTGAATTTCGACCCTGAGGAGCCGGTAACCGCGGCCGCCCCGTTCCTTCTCGAGGCGCGGAATGCCGTGCCGAACCACAATATCCACGTCGTCGATCGGGGACTCGCCCCGACGCGGTGGCAGAAGGACTGCTTCCCCGAGGCCTTCCATGACAAGCTCTACGTTTGCCATGACGGCATCCGCACCGACCATCTGCGCCCTGATCCGAAGGCCGCGCTCGAACTTACGCGGATCGGACGGATCACCCGCGACGACGAGATCGTCACCTATGTCGCGCGCAACATGGAGCGGACGCGCGGCTTCCACATCTTCATGCGCGCGCTGCCCGAGATCCTCGCCGCGCGCCCCGACGCACGGGCCCTGATCGTGGGCGGATCGGGCACATCCTACGGCAAGGCCAGCGACGCCGAGGGCGGTTTTCGCGCCGAGATGGAGCGCGAGGTCGGCGACCGGCTCGACTGGGATCGCGTGCATTTTCTGGGCCAGGTGCCCTATCCCGACTTCAAGCGCATCGTCCAGATCAGTCGCTGCCACGTCTACCTGACGATGCCCTTCGTGCTGTCCTGGTCGCTTCTGGAATCGATGGCGATGGAAGCCACGATCGTCGCGTCCGACGTGGCCCCCGTCCGCGAGGCGGTGACCCATGGCGAGACCGGTCTTCTGGTGGATTTCTTCCGCCCCGACCTTCTGGCGCGGCAGGTGATCGAGGTGCTGTCCGATCCGGCGGCGTTCGCCCATCTCGGGCCCGCCGCCCGCGACCATGTCGTCCGGACCTACGACTTCCTCGATGTCTGCCTGCCGCAGCACGTGGCCCAGATCAACGCGCTCGTCCCCGCGGATCGGCGGATCGCCCTCTGACGAACAGTTGCGCCGCCCCCGCCCCGGCCCTATCTGCGATCCCCATGACGGACCCCATCGACACCGGCCGCGAGGTCCTGCGCACCGAGGCGGCCGCACTCTCCGCGCTGGCCGACGCGATGCCCGAGGACTTCCGCGCCGTCGTGGACCTCTTCGCCGAGATGTCGGGTCGCGTCATCGTCACCGGCATCGGCAAGTCCGGCCACATCGCCCGCAAGATCGCCGCCACCCTGGCCTCGACCGGGACGCCTGCCCATTTCGTGCATCCCGCCGAGGCGAGCCACGGCGATCTGGGGATGGTGACGCGCGACGACGTGATCCTCGCGATCTCCAATTCCGGCGAGGCGCCCGAGCTGCGCGACATGATCGAGCATTCGCGCCGTTTCGGGGTGCCCCTCGTCGGCCTCTCGTCGCGGCCCGACAGCACGCTGATGCGGGCCGCGGACCACCTCCTGACGATCCCCGCACTGCCCGAGGCCTGCGGGCTGGGCGTGGTGCCGACCACCTCGACCACGCTGACACTGGGCCTGGGCGACGCGCTGGCCGTCGCCCTCCTCCGGCGCCGGCAGTTCCAGCCCGAGGATTTCCGCGTCTTCCATCCCGGCGGCAAGCTCGGCGCGCAGATGTCCACCGTGGCCCAACTGATGCATGACGACCGCCTGCCCGTCGTCGATGCGTCGACCCCGATGGAGGAGGTCCTCCTGACGATGACGGGCGCGGGCTTCGGCATCGCAGCCGTGACCGAAGGCGAGGTTCTGACGGGCGTCATCACCGATGGCGACCTGCGGCGCGGCTTCGGGACCCTGGCCGGGCGGAATGCCGGCGATATCGCCACGCGCGATCCCCTGACGGTGCCGCCCGACATGCTGGCCGTGCGCGCGCTGGCGCTTCTCAACGAACGCAAGCTGAACGTGCTGATCGTATGCGATGATGCGCGCCCCGTGGGCGTGCTGCATATTCACGACCTCTTGCGGGCGGGCGTCGCGTGAAAACCGCGATCCTGATCCCCGCGCGCTATGCCTCGACGCGCTATCCGGGCAAGCCGCTGGCCGAGCTCCGGCAGGCGGACGGGACGACGAAGACCCTCATCCAGATGACATGGGAAGCCGCGCGCACCGTCTCGGGCGTGGCCGAGATCCATGTCGCCACCGATGACGACCGCATCGCGGATGCGGCACGCGGGTTCGGGGCCTCGGTCGTGATGACCTCGCCCGAGGCCGCCAACGGCACCGAACGCTGCGCCGAAGCACTGGCCGAGGTGGAGGCCGACCTGATCGTGAACCTGCAGGGCGACGCGCCGCTGACCCCGCCCTGGTTCGTCGAGGCGCTGATCGAGCGGATGGCCATCGATGGCGACGCCGCCGTCGCGACGCCGGTCCTGCGCTGCGACCGGAAGACCTACGAGATGTTCGTCGAGGACCGGAAGGCCGACCGCGTCGGCGGCACGACGGCCGTCTTCGACCGGCGCGGCCACGGGCTCTACTTCTCGAAGGAAGTGATCCCCTACATTGCGCCCGGCAAGCTCCCCGATCCGATCCCCGTGTTCCACCATGTCGGCGTCTACGCCTACCGGCCCGACGCGCTGCGGTCCTATATGTGCTGGCCCGAAGGCCAGCTGGAGCGGCGCGAGGGGCTTGAGCAACTGCGCTTTCTCGAGAACGGCGCGACGGTCGCCTGCGTCGAGGTCGAGGCGCGCGGTCGGATCTTCTGGGAGCTCAACAACCCCGAGGACGTCCCCCGGATCGAAGCCGTGCTAGGAGCCAGCCGATGACCCCCATCCGATCGAAGACCATCGACGTCTCGGGCATCCCCGTCGGCGGGTCCGAGCCCTTCATGCTGATCACCGGCCCGTGCCAGCTCGAAAGCCTCGACCACGCGCGCATGATGGCCGAACGCATCGCCGAGGCCTGCGCGCCGACGGGCACGCGCTGGGTCTTCAAGGCGAGCTACGACAAGGCCAACCGATCCTCGTTGGGGGCCCAGCGGGGCCTCGGGATGGAGGAGGGGCTGCGGGTCCTTGGCGACATCAAGACCGAGTTCGGCTGCCCCGTACTGACCGACGTTCACCTGCCCGACCATTGCGCGCCCGCGGCCGAGATTTGCGACGTGCTTCAGATCCCCGCCTTCCTGTCGCGCCAGACGGACCTCCTGCTGGCCGCCGGCGAAACGGGGCGTGCGATCAACATCAAGAAGGGCCAGTTCCTCGCCCCGTGGGACATGCCCAACGTCGCCGCCAAGGTCGCGAGCACCGGCAACGAGCGCATCATGCTCTGCGAGCGGGGGACGAGCTTCGGCTACAACACGCTGGTCAGCGACTTCCGCGGCCTGCCGACGATGGAGGCGACGGGCTACCCCGTCGTCTTCGACGCGACCCATTCGGTGCAGCAGCCCGGCGGGCAGGGCAGCTCGTCCGGCGGCCAGCGCGAGTTCGCACCCGTCCTCGCCCGCGCGGCCTGCGCGGTCGGCGTCTCGGCGCTCTTCATCGAGACGCATCAGGACCCGGACAACGCACCTTCGGACGGCCCGAACATGATCCCCGTCGACCGTATGGCGGACCTGATCGCCGAGCTTCGCGCCTTCGACGACCTCCGCAAGGGGCGCTAACGATCCGTTAAGGTTAACCGCCCCCCGTTCCTCTGGCCCAAATACCTCGGGGGGCCCGAAGGGCGGGGGCAGCGCCCCCTCCGACCCACCAAGGCGTGCCGATGTTTGAATGGATCCTCTCCGTCATGGCCGCTGCGGGCTATCCCGGCCTCGCCTTCCTCATGGCGCTCGAGAATGTCTTCCCGCCCATCCCGTCCGAGGTGGTCGTCCCGCTGGCCGGGTTCCTCGCCGCCGAGGGCACGCTGTCGCTTGTCCCGGTGATCCTCGTGGCGACCGCAGGCTCGGTCGCGGGCGCGACCTTCTGGTACTGGGTTGGCCTCCGGATCGGCGAGGCGCGGCTCAGGGCTTTCGCCGACCGCCACGGGCGCTGGCTCACAATCTCCGCCCACGACGTGGATGCGGCCGCCCTGTGGTTTCGACGCCATGGTCCTTGGGCCGTGTTTCTCGGCCGGATGATGCCCGGCCTGCGGACGCTGATCTCGGTCCCGGCCGGGGTCGCGCGTATGCCGATGCTGCCCTTCCTCGTCTGGTCTACCTTGGGCAGTCTTGTGTGGATCGGCGGCCTCGCGCTGCTGGGCTACGTGCTCCAGTCGCAATACGATCGCATCGCAGCCTGGATGGAGCCGGCAAGCTGGATCGTGCTGGGTGCGGCCGTCGGCATCTATCTCTGGCGTCTGGTCCGACAGGAAGCCCGAAGCCCGCGCCCCTAGCGCGGCAGCGGGTTCGACGCCGTCTTGTAGGCGGACCAATCCTCGATATCGGGGTAGAACCGCGCCCGCCACGCGCGGACCTTCGGGTTCATCATCCGGCGCCAGAGCGGCGGGATCATCGCCGCAAAGGTCATCACCGGATAGCCCGCCGGCAGTTGCGGCGCGTCGTCCGGCGCATAGGTCTGCAGGAGCGGGAAGGGCCGGTCGGGCTTGTAGTGATGGTCCGAATGGCGCTGGAGATTGATCAACAGCCAGTTCGACGCCTTCTGGGCCGAGTTCCACGAATGGTGCGGGCGGACCGGCTCGTACTTGCCGTCGCCGAGGTGCCGGCGGGTCAGGCCGTAATGCTCGATGTAATTGACGAGTTCGAGCTGCCAGATCGCCGAGGCCGCCTGCACGAGGAAGAGGACCAGCCCGACCCACCCCCCGAGGATCAGCGCGAGGAGCAGCATTGCGCCCTGCAGGGCCCAGTAGCGCCAGAACGGATTCGAGCGGTGCCAGCGGGACACGCCCTTCCGGGCCAGCATCGCCGCTTCGGCGTTCCAGGCCGAGGCGAGAGACTGCCGCAAGACACGCGGGAAGAAGCGGTGGAAGCCTTCGTTATAGCGCGCCGTCACCGGGTCGCGCGGCGTGGCGACATAGCGATGATGCACAAGGAGGTGTTCCGAGCGGAAATGCGAATACAGCACCATCGCCAGGAGGATGTCGCCGAGCCAGCGGTCGAGACGCGGCTTCTGGTGCATCAGTTCGTGGCTGTAGTTGATGCCGACGGTCCCCGAGAGGACCCCCATGCCAAAGAACAGGCCCCACAGCTCCCACGCGCCCAGATGGTCGGCGCGGGTCGCGTACCAGATCAGGCCGAACAGCGTCGCGAACTGGACCGGGGCCCATATCAGCGTGATCGCCCGGTACCACCCGAGGCCCGAACGCTCCATCTCGGGGTCGGCATTGCCTTCTTCCAGCCCGGCGAGCGCATCGAGCAGCGAGTACATGCCCCAGGAATAGAACGGCACCAGAGCCACCCACCACCCGCCCTGGATCGCGGCGAACCACACCATCGGCACGAGCGTCAGCGACACCCAGAACGGGAGGGCGCGCAGCGGCGCGCGGACGCGATCGTCGGCAAGCGTGGTGATGGTCATGACTGTCCCGATTTTCAGCGATAATACCGCATCGGGGCCGGTCCCGCCAAGCGGGTGCGGCGAAACGCTACGTCACCGAATCGTGGACCTTCCGGAACAGCGTCGGCAGATCGCCGGGATCGAGCGGGCCGAAGCTGCCGCGATCGGGATTGCCCGCCATATCGGTCGTCATCACGTCCAGCGTCAGCGTGAAATGGGTGAAGCCATGCGCCACCTCGCCCGCCCGAACCCAGTCGGCGGCGAAGGGCGGCGCGGGAGCGGGCGCTTCGGACCAGTCCGAGGTCGGAAAGCCGCGCGTCCCGCCCAGCAGGCCCTTCGGCGGCCGGATCTCGGTCAGCCAGTCAGCTCCGCGCCGGGCGACGTACACGAGGCCACGCCGTTCGGGTCGGGCCTTCTTCGGCAGCTTCCGGGGCAGGGTTGCTGCGATCCCCAATTGGCGACCCGCGCATCCCTCGGACAGGGGGCAGAGGATGCAGGCGGGCGACTTGGGCGTGCAGATCGTGGCCCCGAGGTCCATCACGGCCTGTGCGTGGTCGCCGGGCCGCGCCTCTGGGGTCATGGCCTCCGCGACCTCGCGGATCAGGGGCTTGGCGGCGGGAAGCGGCGTCTCGATCGCCTCGAGCCGGGTCATCACGCGTTCCACGTTGCCATCGACCACCACGGCGCGCCGCTGGAAGGCGATCGCGGCGATGGCGGCGGCGGTATAGGGGCCGATGCCCGGCAGGCGCAGAAGTTCGGCCTCGGTATCGGGAAACACGCCGCCGAGGTCGCGCGACACCATACGCGCACAGGCCAGAAGGTTGCGCGCCCGCGCATAGTAGCCGAGGCCCGCCCATGCGGCCATCACCTCGGCATCCTCGGCGGCGGCGAGGTCATCGACGCCGGGCCAGGTCCGCGTGAATGTCGCGAAATAGGCCTTCACCGCGGCGACGGTCGTCTGCTGGAGCATCACTTCGGACAGCCAGATGCGATAGGGGTCGGGACGCGCGTCCGAGCCGGGCGGCACCCGCCACGGCAGGTCGCGGGCATGGCGGTCGTACCATGCGAGCAGCGCCGTCGATCTCTCACGCATTGGTGACCGTCCCCCCTGTTCCCCGTCCCCGCAACCCATGTAGGATGCCAGCCGACAGGAGACACCCATGGCCGTGTATCGCAAGGGCGCCCGCCGCGTCTCGACGCTGGTGGAGCGCGACATCCGCAAGATGGGCGAGCGTCGCGGCTTCTCGGAGACGCGGCTCCTGACCCATTGGGCCGAGATCGCGGGCCCCGAGATCGCCGCCGTCAGCCGCCCGGTCAAGGTCGCGTTCCCGCGGCAGGGCTTCGGCGCGGTGCTGACGCTGCTGACCACCGGCGCGCAGGCCCCGATGCTGGACATGCGGCTTCCGGCGCTCCGCGAGAGGGTGAACGCCTGCTACGGCTACGCCGCCATCAGCCGCATCGTCCTGACGCAGACCGCGCCCACGGGATTCGCCGAGGGGCAGGCCGCCTTCGCCCCCGCCCCCGCCGCGCGACCCGCGCCATCCCCCAAGACGGTCGAGAAGGCGCGCGCCACGACCGCGGGCGTATCCGATGACGGTCTGCGGACATCGCTTGAACGGCTCGCGACCAATATCATATCGAGACCAAGCGCCTGATCGCGCACAACGTTCCGGAGACCCCCGATGATGCAACGACGCACCGCCCTGTCCCTTCTCGCCGTCGGCACCGCCGCGGGGGGCGCCTCGCTCTTCCTGACCCGGCCGGAGGGTCCGGCGGCCTTCGATCTGAGCGCGCGCGCGCAGGGCGCGATCGAGATCGAGGACATCACGCTAGGCGATGCAAACGCACCGGTGAAGGTGGTCGAATATGCCAGCTACACCTGCCCGCATTGTGCCGCCTTCCACGAGGACACGTTCAAGGCGTTCAAGCGCGACTACATCGATACCGGCCGGGCGCATTTCACCTATCGGGAGGTGTTCTTCGACCGCTACGGCCTTTGGGCGGCGATGGTCGCGCGCTGCGCGGGCGCGGACCGCTATTTCGGCGTCTCCGACATCCTCTACCGCACGCAGAACGAATGGGCGCGCGCGGGTGATCCCGCCGCCGTGGCCGCCGCGCTCAAGCGCGTGGGCGCGCAGGCGGGGCTGGATGCGGCCGCCGTGGATGCCTGCCTGCAGGATGCCGAGATGGCCGAGAGCCTTGTCGCCTGGTACCAGACCAATGCTGAGCGCGACGGCGTCCGCTCGACCCCGTCTTTCCTGATCGATGGCGAGATGCATTCGGGCAACCTGAGCCTTGCGCAACTGGGCCAGTTGATCGACGACGCGAGCTGACCGCACCGCGGGGCGACTAGAGGCCCAGCGTCGCGAGCCTGGCGTCGAGGTCGCTCCAGTCTTCCAGCCGGAGGCGCACCGGGATCGTCATGACCCGGCCTCGCAAGCTCGGCGGCAGTCGGACGGCATCCTTCTCGGTGGTGACGGGCTGGGCCGAAAGCCGCGCCGCCCGGTCGCCCAAGCGGCGCAGAAGCGCTGGGGTCAGCGGCTGGTGATCGCCCAGCGCCTCGGTCCCGCGAATGTCGGCACCCAGCTCGCGCAGCGTGTCAAAGAATTTCTCGGGCCGCCCGATGCCCGCGAAGGCGAAGACCGGTAGCCCGGTCCAGTCCATGCCCGTGCCGAGCGGCTCCAGCCGTCCGCGCAGGCGCGGCGGCGGCTCGGGCAGGACCAGCGCCGCCTGCTGGTCCGGCGATCCGATCGAAAGCGTCAGATCCGCCCGCGCAAGGCCCGTCGCCACCGGCTCCCGCAGGGGCCCGGCCGGCAGGATGCGGCCATTGCCGAAGCCCGCGCCCGTATCGACCACGACGATGGACAGATCCTTCGCCACCGACGGGTTCTGGAACCCGTCGTCCAGAAGGACGACCGCGGCCCCGCCCGCGACGGCAGCGCGCGCGCCCTCCGCCCGGTCGCGGGCGACCCAAACCGGCGCGAAGGCCGCCATCAGGAGCGGTTCGTCCCCGACCTCGCCCGCCTCGTGGCGCATGGGATCGACACGCACAGGGCCCTTCAGCGACCCGCCATAGCCGCGCGACACGATTCCGACCGCGACGCCCCGCGCCACCAGCCGCTCGGCCAGGGCGATGACGGTCGGTGTCTTGCCCGCCCCGCCCGCCGTCAGGTTGCCGACGCAGATCACCGGCACGCCGACCGGGGCGCCGGTCCGCGCGACCCGGCGCGCCGTCGCGGCGGCATAGAGCGCGCCCAGCGGGGCCAGAAGCGTCGCAGCCACGCCCGGCGGACGCGACCAGAAGCCGGGCGCCCGCATCAGGCGGCGCCGTCGAGAATGGCGAAGAGCAGGTCCATCGCCCGCTCGGTCACGTCGGCACCGGCCGAACAGACCTCCCATGCGGCATGGGCCAGACGCGCCGCCTCGTCGGGCTCCAGCGTGCGCGCGATGGCAGGGCCGAGCGCGTCGCCATCTCCCACGGCGCGGGTCGCTGATGCCTCGGTCAGGCGACCGTAGATATCCGCGAAGTTGTGGATATGGGGGCCGTGGACGATCGCGCTGCCGAGAGCGGCGGGCTCGAACGGATTATGCCCTCCGATCTCGACCATGGAACCGCCGACGAAGGAGACGGGGCAGAGGCGATACCAGAGACCCATCTCACCCATCGTATCGGCGACGTAGACCTCGGTGTCGGGGGTGATGTCCTCGTCCTTCGAGCGCTGCGCGACCTTCCAGCCGCCATCGCGGAAGATCGCCGCGACCCCGTCGCCCCGCTCGGGATGACGAGGGGCGACGACCAGCATCAGCTTGTGCCACGAGCGACGCGCGACCGAATGCGCCAACGCCGCCATCTCGTCCTCGCCGGGGTGGGTGGACGCGGCCAGCCAGACCGGGCGCCCGGCCAGCAGCCCGGCCAGCCGCACCCGCTCGGCCTCGTCATGGGGCAGGGCGGCGGACCCCTCCTTCAGGGTGCCGGTCACCTCCAGCCGCTCGATCGGCAGGCCCAGATCGGTCAGCCGCCGCGCGGTCTCGGTCTCCTGCGCCTGAACATGGTCGATGCGGTGCATCAACGCCCGCGCCGCCCCCTTGAGATAGCGCCAGCGTCCGTGCGCCGCCGCCGTCATCCGGGCGTTGATCAACGTGATCGGGATGCGGCGGAGATGCGCCTCGTAGATCAGGGCGGGCCAGATCTCGCCCTCGGCCAGGACCACCACGGTCGGGGCCCAGTGGTCGAGGAAACGGCGCACCCAGGGGCGAACGTCGAGCGGGACGAACTGGTGGACCGTGCGCGGCGGCAGGCGATCCGCCAGCACGCCCGCGCTGGTCACGGTGCCGGTCGTCACGAGGAACGACAGGTCCGGCTGCTCCTCGCCCATGCGGCGGATCATCTCGAGGACGGACACGCTCTCGCCGACGCTGGCGGCGTGGATCCACATCAGCTGGCCGTCGGGCCGGGCCTTCGACGGGATGCCGCGCCGCTCCTCCAGCCGCTCGGCGCTCTCCTTGCCCGCGGCAAGGCGGCGCTTGAGCATCCGCTCGCCGAAGCCCGTCGCGCGGTTCGACCAGGCCAGATACGCCGACAGCGCGACGGAGCGCGGAAGCATGGTCTCAGCCCAGCTCCTCGGTGGGCGAGGCGGCCGTCTCCTCGTCGCGCAGGCGGTGGATATGCGCGATGAAATAGCGCGCATGTGCATTATCGACGGTCCGGTGGGCGGCGCCCTTCCAGGCGTCGTAGGCGGACGCGTAATCGGGGTACATTCCGACGATGTCGATCTTCTCGACATCGGCGAACTGGGTCGAGCCGGGATTGATCAGCTCGCCGCCGAAGACGAGGTGCAGGCGCTGGACCATGACGGGCCTCCTGTTGGACGTGATGCGATGTCCCTAGCGCAGGCGCGGGCGGGGGTGAACCGGCATCACGCCAGTCCGGCGATCATCGCGGCCTGAACCGAGGGCGTCCCGGCGACGACGCCGTCGACCTGCGGGTGCGCATTGTTGAAGCGCAGCGCGGCACCGCGCCGGTCGTGGACGGTGCCGCCCGCCTCGGCCACGATGAGGGCGCCCGACGCGATGTCCCACTCCCAACTGGGCCGAAGGGTCAGCATCGCGTCGAACCGCCCTTCGGCCACCAGTGCCAGGCGGTAGGCCAGCGAGGGCACGAAGCCCGCCTTGACCGGCGGCCGGCCCGCGCGCCAGCGGTCGGGGTGGAAGTTGGCCTTGGCCCCCAGCACCCGCGCGCCGTCCCAGCCGTCCCGCCCCGAGGGCGCTATGGTGCACCCGTTGCGGGTCGCGCCGTGACCGCGTGCCGCGACATACATTCGGTCCTTCAGGGGCAGGTGGATCGCGGCAGCATGCGGCACCCCGTCCTCGACCACGGCAAGCGCGTGGCTGAAGCTTGTCTCGCCCGCGATGAAGGCACGGGTGCCGTCGATCGGGTCGACGACGAACACGCGCCGCCGCTCCAACCGCTCGGGGCCGTCGGGGCTTTCCTCGGACAGCCAGCCATAGTCGGGCCGCGCCGCTGTCAGCATGTCGCGGAGCATCGCGTCGATCTCGAGATCGGCCTCGGTCACCGGACCTTGGCCTTCGCCCTTGTCCCAGCATTCGGGGCCGGTTCCGAAATGACGACGTGCGATCGCGCCCGCGGCACGGGCGGCCTCTTCCAGAAGCGCGGCATCGTCGGGGGCGGCGCGGTCACTCGCCGGCAATCGTCAGCCCCTCGACCAGCAGCGACGGCACCTGCCGTCCGACCCAGCCCCGCGCGTCGTTCGCCGGGACGATGCGGCGCAGCATGTCGCGCAGATTGCCCGCGACGGTGCATTCATTGACCGGGCGGACGATCTCGCCGTTCTCGACCCAGAAGCCCGACGCCCCGCGCGAATAGTCGCCCGTGGTCGGATTGATCGAGGAGCCGATCATCGAGGTGATCAGAAGGCCGGTGCCCATCTCGGCCAAGAGGTCGTCGCGCGTGCGGTTGCCCGGCGTCAGGACCACATTGCCCGAAGAGGGCGCGGGCGGCGCCGATGTGCCGCGCGACGCGTTGCCGGTCGAGCCCAGTCCCAGCTTGCGCCCCGTCGCGAGGTCCAGAACCCAGCCCTGCAGCACGCCGTCCCGCACCAGGTCGCGGCGTCCGACTGGCAGGCCCTCGCCGTCGAAGGGGCGCGAGCCCGAGATGCGGGGCATCGACGGATCCTCGGTCAGCGACAGCCCGTTCGGCAGCACCGGCTCGCCCATCGCGTCGCGCAGGAAGCTGGCGCCTCGCGCGATGCTGGAGCCGTTGATCGCGCCCAGAAGGTGGCCGATCAGGCCGCCCGCGACCCGTTCGTCATAGACGACCGGCACCGCGCCGGTCGGCGGCTTGATGGCGCCTTTGCGTGCCACGGTGCGTTCGGCGGCAATGCGGCCCACGGTCTCGGGGTCGTCCAGATCGGCACAGTGAATGCGACTGTCGCCATAGTAATCCCGCTCCATCCCGGTGCCTTCGCCGGTGATCGCCACGCAGGAGAGCGAGGTCGCGGTGCGGCGGTATCCGCCCTCGAACCCGTTGGTCGCGGCGAGATGGATGCGGCGGTCGCCGACGCCCGCGCCCGCCGCCGAAACCTGCGAGATGCCGTCGACGGCCAGCGCGGCGGCCTCGGCCCGCGCGGCCATGTCCTGCAACTCGGCGGGCGACAGCGGCTCGGCCGGATCGACGAGATCCAGCGCGGCGACGTCCCAGTCCCGCGCCAGCTGATCGGGATCGGCTAGCCCGCAATTGGGATCCTCGGGCGCCTCGCGGGCCATGGCAACGGCACGCTCGGCCATGCGGGCCATCGTTTCCGGGCGCGTGTCGCTGGCCGAGACGCAGGCCTGCCGCCGCCCGAGCAGGACGCGCAACCCGATCTCGACGCCCTCGGAGCGTTCGGCATGTTCGAGTTTGCCCTTCAGAACGTCGATGGACACGGACGTCCCGTCGACGGCCAGCGCGTCCGCGGCCTCGGCCCCGGCGGCGCGGGCCGCGTGCAGAAGGTCGCGGGTCAGGTCGGAGAGGTCGGTCATCGGGTCACTCGCATCGGGGCGTCGGTCCCTGCGAGGTAGTCCGGCGGACGGCCCCCCACAAGGCGGGGGGCCGGATCTCGCGGGTCAGCGAAGCGGCATGCCGTTGGCCGAAATGCCGCCGCCGGGCGTGAACTCGATGGTGGATTCGAGCTGGTCGTCGCCCACGGGCCGCGCCACAGCCCCCGCCATGCCCCGGATGAAGCCCGCGTTCTGGGCGGGCACGAAACCGAGGGCCACCAGCGCGTCGAGCAGGGCGTTGCCGCCGTCGAGCGCGAGGTTCACCGTGCCGACCGGCTGGCTGGGGTCGGGTGTCGGGAAGGTCACGGCACCATCGGCGCGCAGCTCGGCGCCCGCGACCGTCAGCCGGATCTCGTCGATGGTGGCCGATTTCAGCTCGCCCGGAGGGCCGCCGAGTGCCGCCATGGCCTCGGGGTCGCCGAAGATGTCGGCCGTCATCACCGCGCTTCCGTCGACATCGACGATCAGGGTCGCAGGCTCGCGCGGCAATTGTCCCGTCGGATCGAAAAGCGACCAGAGCGCGTCGTCCACCACGAGGTTCATCATCGCGATATCGAGGCCGAAGGGCCGCTCCTCCGGGCCCGCACCGATGGGCATCGCGAAGCCGGAGCGGAGTTCGTCCATCGAGATCGCGATCGGCAGCGGAAATTGCGGCACCTGCGCGGTCAACTGCCCGCCGGTCGAGGCGACCGTGTAGCCCAGCTTTTCGGTGGTCAGGTCGATGTCGATGCTGCCCGCTTCCGATGTCCCGTCGATCTGGAGCGGGCCCGAGCTGCCGGTGCCCGCGACCGACAGCGTGCTGCCCGTATGCTTAATGGCGCCGCCATAGGTCAGGCCGAGATCCGAAAGCGAGGCGCCCGGCTCGACCGTACCCTCGCCGTAATCGCCTGCAAAGGATGAGGTGATGCCGGTCATCTCGTAGGTCACGTCCATCGCGTCCTCGCCCTCGACACCGACGATCACCGCCATGGCCGAGGCCGTCAGGTCCTGAACGAACGATGTCGCTGAACCGCCCTGGCCCGAGGTGTAGGTCGAAGCGATGTCGCGCATGGTCATCGAGACGGCCGTTTCCTCCTGGTTCTCGGTCTCGGGGACGTCGAAGACATAGGCGAAGGCATCGGCCGTCATGTCGTAGGTCCGGCCCGCGCCCGCCTCGCGGATCACGAGGTCCGTACCGGTGAAGGTCATCTCGCCGCTCTGGGTGATGGTCTCGTCGTCGACGGTCGTCGTCGTCTCGAAGGGGATGCGCTCCGGGATCTCGACCGTCAGGCTGCCGTCGGATTGCTCGATCAGGCGGATCGGGCCGACGCCGCTGCTGGTCATCTCGGCCCCGGCGAGGTCGCTGCCGAGCTGTACGCCCTCGAGCGTCAGCACGCCGCCTTCGTAGCTTTCGCTGGTGGCGGTCAGCTGGCCGCCGAAGCGCTCGTAGAGCGCCTGCCAATCGGCCCAGACCGCTTCGGCGCTCAGATCTGCCCAAGCGGCAGGGGCCGTGGTCAGGAGGAGTGCGGCGGCGCCGGCGGCGGCATGTCTCGACATGGGGAAACCTTCCTGTTGGAATACGAGCCAGAGCATTTCCGACCCCGGAGCCGGGGTCAACCGGAGGTCGAAATGAGCCCAGTCCTGACAGATCGCACCGTCCTGATCACCGGCGCCTCGCGCGGCATCGGCGCGGCCGCGGCCCGTGCCTTCGCCGAAGCCGGCGCGAATGTCGTGCTCTGCGCCCGGAGCACCGATCCCATCGCCGATCTAGCGGGAGAGATCGGCGCGCGCGCGCTGGCCGTGCCCTGCGACGTGGCCCGCTGGCACGAGGTGGCGACCGCGGTCGACGCCGCCCGCTCGACCTTCGGGTCGCTCGATGTCGTGATCGCCAACGCGGGCATGATCGAGCCGATCGGACCCTTGGCCGAGAGCGATCCCGAGGCCTGGGGCGCCGCGATCGACGTCAACCTCAAGGGGGTCTACCACGTGCTGCGCGCGGCGTTGCCGGTGATGCCGGTGGGCGGGACGGCGATCACCATCTCGTCGGGGGCGGCGCATCGCGCGCTGGCGGGCTGGTCGCAATACTGCACCTCGAAGGCCGGGGCGAAGATGCTGACCGAGGCGGCCCATGCCGAACACGGCGACAGCCTGCGGATCATGGGTCTGTCGCCCGGCACGGTGGCCACGCAGATGCAGCGCGAGATCAAGGCGTCGGGCATCGGCCCCGTGGCGCAGCTCGACTGGTCGGACCATATCCCGCCCGAATGGGTGGCCCGCGCGCTGATCTGGATGTGCGGCCCCGATGCGGATGTCCATAAGGGCACCGAACTCAGCCTGCGCGACGAGGATCTGCGCGCCCGGATCGGCCTCGCGTGATCCGGCGCGACGCGGCGGACGGGATCGTCACCCTGACGCTCGACCGCCCCGACAAGGCGAATTCGCTAACGCCTGAAATGCTCGAGGCTCTGATCGACGGGGTCGCGGGGGCGGCGGAGGCGCGGCTGCTCGTCGTGACGGGCGCCGGGGACCGGGCGTTCAGCGCCGGGGCCGACCTCGAAGCGGCGAAAGCCGGGCTTGCGACCTCGCCGCTCTGGGAGCGGCTGTCGGGCGCGCTCGCGGCGCATCCCGGCCTGTCGGTCGCGGCGTTGAACGGCACGCTGGCGGGTGGAGCCTTCGGAATGGCGCTCGCCTGCGACATCCGCGTGGCCGTGCCGCACGCGGCGTTCTTCTACCCGGTGGCCAAGCTGGGCTTCCTGCCGCAGCCCTCGGATCCTGCGCGCCTTGCCGCGCTGATCGGTCCGGCGCGCGCCAAGCTTTTGCTGGCCGCCGGGGCGCGGCTGGATGCCTCCGAGGCGCTGAGCTTCGGCCTGATCGACCGGATCGTCCCCGACCCGGTGCGTGCCGCGCGCGACATGGCCGTGGGCGAGCCGGGCCATGTCGCGGCGATCAAGGCGATGATTCCGGGTGGCGTTACTCGCTGAGGCCCCGCGCGCGCAGCTCCTGCGGGATGTTGAAAAGACCGCCGCCGAGGCCCACGCCCGTCTGCATGTCGCCCAGGATCACCGTCGTCTGCGATCCGCCGTCATCGGTGATGACCCATTGGCGCAGCGTCGTCGGGTTCGGCGTGAACACCAGCTGGATGTTGCCGTATTGCGGGTTCGCCGGGTCCTGCAGCGTGATCGCCGTCTGCGTGCCGTCGCCGCCATGACGCACGACCATGCCCGAGCCGCCCAGATTGACGTTGTCGCGCAGGATCAGGTTCAGGGGCGTCTGCGACAGCGGATACTGCTCGGGCGGTGTGTTGGAGACAGGATCGAAGACCGCGACCTGACCGCCGCCCGCGATCACGAGGCCCTTGTTGGGCGCATCGTAATCGAAGCGCGCGCGGCCCGGTCTCCGGATCGACAGGTCGCCGGTCGAGATGGTGCCGTCCGAGTTCACCTGCGTGAACTCGGCCTTCGCCGTGCGGAAGCCGTTGAGGTAGTTGCTGATCTCGCCGACCGATATCTGCGCCTGTGCGGGCAGGGCGAAAACGAGGGCGGCGAGGACGAGGGCGGGGATACGCATGTCACGGCTCCGGTTGTTGTCGAACGCTATGTAGGTCCGACCTGCGCCCAAGTCCCGCGCTATGCGATGACGTCCTCGCGTCAGGCGTTGCGCCGCGCGGCGCTCACCAGCGATCGACGTCGCGAAGGCGGGGCGCGTGCACATGGGTCCGCAGGAAGAACGCGGCGGCTGCCCCGGCCAGCGCCCCGAAGAGATGCGCCTCCCACGAGACGCCCTCGCGTCCCGGAAGGACGCCCCAGATCATCGCCCCGTAGAGCAGGCCGACCGTCAGCGCAGCGCCCAGCGTCACGGGCGAGCGATCGACGAAGCCGCGGGCCACGAGAAAGCCGAACCACCCGAAGACCAGTCCCGACGCGCCGATATGGATCGCCGTGCTGCCGAAGATCCACACGAGGAGGCCGCCAGCGCCGAGGATGATCGCGTTCACCGCGATGAGCGCGCGCGTCGCCGTCGCCGCCAGCAGCGCGCCCATCACCAGAAGCGGCGGCGTGTTCGACGTCAGATGCGCGAAGCTTGCATGGAGGAACGGCATCCCCACGATGCCGTCCAGCCCCGCGGCATGGCGCGGGATCAGGCCGAACGCCCGGTTCAGCCCGTAGCCGGTCAGCCAGTTGACGGTCTGCACCGCCCAGAGGATTGCCGCGAATACGCCGAGGGCGATCAGGCGCAGGGCTAGGGTTCGCATCGCGGTCTCCGGGCGGTGGCGGTTCCCGGAGGATATGGGTGGCGAACCGGCGCTGGCCAGTTCGACCGCCGCGCCTCAGCCGTTCGGGTCGGGCAGGAGGATGTCGCGTTTGCCCACATGGTTGGCCGCCGTGACGACGCCGTTCTCCTCCATCTGCTCCACCAGGCGCGCGGCCTTGTTGTAGCCGATGCCCAGCTTGCGCTGGATGTAGCTGGTCGAGCATTTGCGGTCGTTGGCGACGATCTCGATGGCCTCGTCGTAGAGCGCGTCCTCGCCGCCCGTGTTGCCGCCCGTGAGGCCCAGCACCGCATCGATATCGGACGCGTTGTCGGTGTCGGGGCCGTCCAGAACCGAGGCCGCGTAGTCGGGCGGCCCGAAGGACTTGAGGTGGTTGACGATCTCCTCGACCTCCTCGTCCGAGCAGAAGGGCCCGTGGACGCGCGTGATCTTGGAGCCGCCGGCCATGTAGAGCATGTCGCCCATGCCCAGAAGCTGCTCGGCGCCCATCTCGCCCAGGATCGTGCGGCTGTCGATCTTCGAGGTGACGTGGAAGCTGATCCGGGTCGGGAAGTTCGCCTTGATCGTGCCGGTGATGACGTCGACCGAGGGCCGCTGCGTCGCCATCACGAGATGGATGCCCGAGGCGCGGGCCATCTGGGCCAGACGCTGGATGCAGGCCTCGATCTCCTTGCCCGCGACCATCATCAGATCGGCCATCTCGTCGACGATGACGACGATGTAGGGCATCTTCTCGGGCACCGTCTCCTCGGTCTCGAAGATCGGATCGCCCGTCTCGTCGTCGAAACCGGTCTGGACGGTGCGCGAGAACATCTCGCCCCGATCGAGCGCGTCCTTCACGCGGCCGTTGTAGCCGTCGATGTTGCGGACGCCCATCTTCGACATCTTGCGATAGCGCTCCTCCATCTCGCCCACCGTCCACTTCAGGGCCACGACGGCCTTCTTCGGGTCGGTGACGACGGGGGACAGGAGATGCGGGATGCCGTCATAGACGCTGAGTTCCAGCATCTTCGGGTCGATCATGATCATCCGGCATTCTTCCGGCGTCAGCTTGTAGAGCAGCGACAGGATCATCGTGTTGATCGCCACCGACTTGCCCGACCCCGTGGTGCCCGCGATCAGGAGGTGGGGCATCTTGGCGAGGTTCGCGACGATCGGTGCGCCGCCGATATCTTTGCCCAGCGCGAGCGGCAGGGCCTGGTTGCCGTCGCCGAAGTCACGGGCCGACAGGATCTCGCGCAGGACGACCTTCTCGCGCCGCTCGTTCGGCAGTTCGATCCCGATCACGCTGCGGCCGGGCACGGTCGAGACACGCGCCGACAGGGCCGACATCGAGCGCGCGATGTCGTCGGCCAGCCCGATCACGCGGCTGGCCTTGAGACCGGGCGCGGGCTCAAGCTCGTACATGGTGACGACGGGGCCCGGGCGGACACTGACGATCTCGCCCTTGACGCCGTAATCGTCGAGCACGGCCTCGAGCATGCGCGCATTTTCTTCCAGCGCCTCGTCCGAGAGGACGTGCCGCTCGACCGTCGACGGATCGGCCAGAAGGCCAAGCGGCGGCATCTCGTAGGCGGTGGCCTTGTCCTCGAACTGCAGCGCGGGCTGGGCCTCGGCCTGCGCCTGGGTCGATGGCTTGGCGGGCTTCGCGGGCGGCTGCACGACCTTGCGGTTCAGCGTCTTGACCGCCGGGGCGGGGGCCTGCGGCGCGGGCGCGGCGGCGGTGAAATAGTCGGGCTCGGCCGGGGCCGGGGCTGCGGGCACCTCCTGCGTCGTGCCACGGCTCGCGGTCAGGACCGGTTCGGCGCGCGGGGCGGTGGCCGGGGGCGCCCCGACGGGGCTTTGCAGTGCCTGCGAGATGGTGGCGCGGCGAACGCGGGTGCGCACCGCGCTCGCGATACGGGCGCGGACCCGGTCGTCGTCGGGCCCGGCCTCGTCGTCGATCAGGTCGTCCCCTGTGTCGTCGTCCGGGGCCGGCGCGGCCGCCATGCGCGGCAGCCAGGACATCAGCGAGCGGCGCGGCGCGGGGGCGTCTTCGTCGTCCCAGATCTCCTCGATCGGCTCGTCTTCCACGGCGTCGGAGCGGGCGGCGCGGCGTGCGCGGATCGCCTGAGCCGAGCGCGCGGTGGCCCCGGCGGCGCCAACCGCCGCCCGACCCGTCAGAAGTCGCGCGAGATAGAGTGCGTTGCCGAGACCGGCGAGAAACAGGAGGCCGCCCCGGCGCAGATCGTCGCGGGTGAACCCGAGCACCCACGCCCCCGACGCGGCCACACCTGCCGCGATCAGGAGCGAAAGCACCTTCAGCCCCGCGCTGGCCGTAATCGGCAGCACCTGGAGGAGCGCGCCCAGCAGCGTGTCCCCGAAGAGACCACCCAGTCCGAAGGCGTGCGACCAGGTCGGGCCCGGGACCAGCGTGGCACAAAAAAGCGAGAGCACCAGCACCCAGCCTGCCACGAAAAGCGCGCGCGGCAAGGCCCGCTCGGATCCCCAATGAAGCGCGAAGCGCAGGCCCCAGATGACGAGCCCGGCCGCGAGGCCCAGCGCGCCCATCCCGAGGATCAGCATCAGCGGCGCGGCCAGCGAGGCACCGAACACGCCCAGCCAGTTCCGCGGCGCGTCATCGGTCGAGGCCAGCCAGCTGGGATCGTCCGGGTGATAGGTGAGGAGCATCACGGCGACCAGCAACCCGGCCAGCACCATCAGGGCGCCGAGGCCTTCGCGGCCCCGCCGGGCGAGGCTGATCTGCATGTTACTGTCCAGCAGGGGATCGCGCTGTCTGACTTGATACGCCATGTTTTCAGCTCCTTTTGTCGTAGAGGCATGCAGCCAGGCGGGTCAGCCCGGTCACGGTCTCGTCCAGCGGCGCCACCAGCGCCGCGCGGATATAGGGGTCGCCGGGATTGGTGCCGTCCGTCTCGCGCGCGAGATACGCGCCCGGCAGGACCTTCACCCCGGTCTCGGTCCACAGCTTGATCGTCGCGGCCACGCCGTCACCGATCGTCTTGGGCACCGGCAGCCACAGGAAGAACCCGGCCTCGGGGATCTCGGCGGCATTGCCGAGGATATCCCGCGCGGCATCGAACTTGGCCGCGTAGAGGCGGCGGTTCGCCTCGACATGCGCCTCGTCGCCCCAGGCCCGAGCGGCGGCCATCTGAAGTGGCACGGGCAGGGGCGCGCCGGCATAGTTCCGAAGCTGCTTCATCCGGGCGATGTTCTCGGCCCCAGAGACGGCGAAGCCCGAGCGCATCCCCGCGAGGTTCGACCGCTTGGACAGCGAGTGGAACGCGACAACGCGGTTCGGGTCCGTGCCGGTCGCACGCACGGCGTCGAGAATGCCGGTCGGCGGCGCGCTGGTGTAGATCTCGGAATAGCACTCGTCCGCGAAGACGAGGAAATCGTGCCGCTCGGCCAGCGCCAGCAGGTCCGACCACCACGCCATCGACGCGGTCGCCCCCTGCGGGTTCGCGGGCGAGCAAATATAGGCGATGGCCGTCCGGTCCAGCGTCGCGGGATCGAGTGCCGCGAAATCGGGCAGGTGCCCGGTCGCGGCGGTCGCGTCGATATAGACCGGGTCCGCCTCGACCGCGAGCGCGGCGACGGCATAGACCTGATAGAACGGGTTCGGCGTCAGGATGACGGGCCGCGCGCCGTTCTTCGTCTCGGGGCAGAGCGCCATCGCGGCGTTGTAGAGCCCCTCGCGCGTGCCGTTCAGCGCGAGGATGTCGGTCTCGGGATCGGCGGCCCAGCCGTAGCGGCGGTCGAGCCAGCCGGAAATCGCCGACAGAAGCTCGGGTGCGCCGTCGTTCGGGGGGTAGGACATGAACGCGTCCGCGTGGCGCGCGACCTCCTCGGCGACGAAGGCCGGGGGGGCGTGACGCGGGTCGCCGATGGTCATCTGGATCGGCGAATCGCCCGGCTCCAGGTCGCCCAGAAGCCGCCGCAGGCGCGGAAACGCGTATTCGGGCAGTCCGGAGAACCGCTGCGGGTAAGTCATCGCCTGTATGCCTCGTGCCGGGTGCTCTAACGGCCCCGATCCGCGCCACGATAGCGCGAGCGCGCCCGGACGGTCCAACGAAAAGGGCAGGCGGCCCAAGGGGGTGTGGCTTTCAGGTCAGGGCGGCGTCCATCGCGGCCCCGAGCCGCAGCAGCCGCTCCTCCTGCATCGGCGGGGCCAGGGCCATGACGCCGCACATCGGCACGCCCGTCGGCAGGGTCAGCCCGCAGAGCCCCAGCACGTTGCCGACCCGCGTGTTCCGAAGCGCCAGCAGGTTCTCGGTGACGTAATAGGTCTCGTCGTCGATGAGCCGCTGACGGTCGGGCGGCAGGATCGCGGCCGTGGGCAGGATCACCGCGTCGTAGCCTGCCGTCTCGGCAAGGTAGGCGTCCTGTGCGGCCTGCCGGGCGCGATGCGCGGCCAGAACATCCGCCGCCTCGACGCCGCGCCCGGTCCGGAACCGCTCGAGGATGCGGTCGAACATCAGGTGCGGGTCTGCTTCGATCGTGTCGCGCCAGATGGCATAGGCCTCGGGCGAGAAGAGCATCGGGGTCAGGTCCATCGCCGCCTTGACCGGAGCCAGCTCGGCGCGGGTGATGTTCGCCCCCGCCTCCTCGAACCGCTCGACGGCGTGGCCGAAGGCGGCACGGGGGGCATCGCGGCTGCTCTCGGCGTAATCGGCGAGGACGAGAAGCCGCGCACCCCTCAGCGTCGCGCCCGTCAGATCCGCGGGCCGCCCGCCTTCGAGAAGTGCCAGCGCCAGCGCCGCGTCCTCGACGGTTCGGCAAAGCGGGCCGATCGTATCCATCGTTTCGACCAGCGGGACGCATCCCCGCACGGGCACGCGGCCCAGCGTCGTCTTCAGGCCGACGAGGTCGTTCCACGCCGCCGGGTTGCGCACCGATCCGCCTGTGTCGGACCCGATCGCGATGGGCGCCAGGCCGAAGGCGACCGACGCCGCCGCCCCGGAGGACGAGCCGCCGGGCACGAGTGCTGCGTCGTGGCGGTTCGGCGGGGTCGCGGTGACGGGGTTCAGCCCGAGGCCCGAGAAGGCCAGCTCGGACATATGCGTCTTGCCGAGGCAGATCGCGCCACCGGCCGTCGCGTTGGCGAGGACGGTCGCATCGTCCTGCGGCACGCGTCCCTTCAGGAGCGCGGACCCCGCCTCGGTCGCGACGCCCGCGCTGTCGAACAGGTCCTTCCAACTGATTGGCACGCCGTCGAGCGGGCCCCGGCGCAGCCCTTGGCGCGCGCGTGTCGCCGCCGCCTCGGCCTCGGCACGGGCGCGGTCGGGGGTGACGCGGGCATAGACCTCGTCGCGGATCGGGCTGGCGTCGATCGCAGAAAGGAACGTCTCGGTCAGGTCGCGCGGATCGATCTCGCCCGCCGCGACAGCCCGGCCCAGGTCGGCCCCGCTCCTCCAGTTCATGTCGTCCATGCCCGCCCCCTGTCGATCCGCGTCACGCTATGCGGCATGGTGGCGTTGGACAATGCCGTCGCCGAGGGCATATCGAGCGGCATGGATACAGATGTCATCATCACCGGCGGCGGGCTGACCGGGCCGCTTGCGGCACTGGCGCTGGCCGATGCGGGGCTTCGGTCCATCGTGCTCGACGCGCGGCCGCGGGCGGATTTCGACGATGCGGAGTTCGACGGACGATCCTACGCGATGGCGCTGGGGTCGGTCCGGCTGTTGATGGCGCTGGGTCTCTGGGACGCGCTGGCCAGCGATGCCCAGCCGATCAAGGGTATTCGCGCCAGCGATGGGCGTGCGGGCGAGGGCGCATCGCCCCGGCATCTCGCTTTCGACGCCGCCGAAATCGGCACGCCTTTCATGGGCCAGATGGTCGAGGACCGGCATCTGCGCCCCGCGCTTCTGGCGGCCTGCGACGCGTCCAACCGGATCGAACTGCGGTTCGAGACGACGGTGACCGCACAGGACCCCGACATGGCGGGAATGACGGTCGAGACGGAGACGGGTTCCCTGACGGCGCGCCTGCTTCTGGGCTGCGACGGGCGTGGCTCCGGCGTGGCCGAGCGGGCGGGCATCGGCCGCAGCACCAAGGGCTACGGCCAGACCGCGCTGGTCTGTGCCGTGTCCCACGAGAAGCCGCATCAGGGCATCGCGCACCAGTTCTTCATGCCGGCGGGACCGCTGGCGATCTTGCCATTGACGGGCAATCGCTCGAGCCTCGTCTGGACGGAAGCGTCGGACGTGGCCGCCGAGCTGAACGCCCTGCCGGATGCCGAGTATCTGGAGGTTCTGCGCCCCCGCTTCGGCAATTTCCTCGGCGAGATCGCACTCGAAGGGGCACGGCACACCTATCCGCTGAACCTGACGCTGGCGCAGGATTTCGTGGCCCCGCGGGTGGCATTGGTCGGCGATGCGGCCCATGGCATCCACCCCATCGCGGGCCAGGGCCTGAACCTCGGGATCAAGGATATCGCGGCGCTGCATCACGTCGTGTCGGATGCGAGGCAGCGCGGCGAGGATCCCGGCGCGCCCGACGTACTCGCGCGCTACGCGCGGTGGCGGCGCTTCGATACGGCGGCGATGGGGGTCGCGACGGATGCGGTCAACGCGCTCTTCTCGAACGACAATCCGATCCTGCGGCTGGGCCGCGATCTGGGGATGGGCGTCATCTCGGGTCTGCCGGGCGTGCGGCGGCAGTTCATTCGCAACGCCGCCGGGATCGCGGGCGACCTGCCGCGCCTGATTCGCGGCTGACCCCGCGCGGCGATCAGTCGAGCTTGCGCGCCTCGTCGGCCAGCATAATCGGGATGCCGCCGCGGATCGGGTAGGCGAGCCCTGCGGATTTCGAGACCAGTTCCTGTGCGTCGGCATCGTAGGTCAGCGGGCCGCGCGTCTGCGGGCAGACCAGTGCTTCGAGCATCCGGCGGTCGTGATCGGGGTCGCTCATTGCATCTTCTCCTCGCCGCCGCCGGCCAGCGCGAATTCCATCAGGGTCACCACCGTCTCGCGGCGCGTGGCGAGCGAGGGGGCCTCCAGCAGGGCCTGTTTCTCCTCGGGATCGAAGGGGCAGAGCATGGAGAGCGAGTTGATCAGCAACTCCTCCTCGGCATCCTTGAGGCTGTCCCAGTCGGTCGACAACTCCTGGTCCTCGAAATAGCGGCGCAGAAGGTCGAGAAAGGCGGGGCGGTCGAACTTCTCGTCGATCTCGGGGCGGCCGAGATCGCGCTGGAAATCCTTCCATTCGACATCCGCCTTGAGATAGGGCGCGAAGCCCTCGATCTCCTTGGTGATGCGGTAGCGGCTGACCCCCGAGAGGGTGACCATGTAGCGCCGGTCCTCTGTCTCGGAAATTTGCGTCAGGCGACCGGCACAGCCGATGGACTGGAGCGCGCGGCCGTCGCTGCCCTTTTGCGCGCGGGGCTGCACCATGCCGATCAGGCGATGCTCGGTTTTGAGCGTGTCGTCGATCATCTGGAGGTAGCGCGGCTCGAAGATATGGAGCGGCAGGCGCGACCGGGGCAGCATCAACGCGCCGGGCAACGGGAAGACGGGAATCGTCTCGGGCAGATCCGACAAGCGATACATTAAGGTCAGGTAGCCCGCCCCGGGGGTCAGGCAAAGATCATCGACGACAATCTGCGACGTCCGACCAAAACAACCGGATCCTTGGGCCCCGCGGCGTCGAAGATCGTGAAGAGCTGGGCGCGCGCCGCGCCGTCGTTCCATTCGCGATCCCGGCGGAACAGCTCGAGCAATTCGTTCACCGCGGCCTCGGTCTCGCCGCTGGCCTGCAGGGCCGCGGCAAGGTCGAAACGCGCCTGGTGATTGTCGGGATCGGCCTCGACGGCCGCGCGCAGCTCGGCCACGGGACCGGCGTCGGCGGCTTGCCGCGCCAGCGCGATCTGTGCGCGCCCGGCCTCGACCTCGGCGGCGGTGGCGATCCCCTCCGGCACGTTCGCGACCATCGCCTCGGCCTGATCGAGCTCGTCCATCGCGACGTGGGCGCGGATGAGGCCGCCATAGGCCTGCGGATTCTCGGGCTCCTCGCCCAGGATGGCGGCGAAGGTCTGGGCCGCGTCCACGGCGGCGCCTTCGTCGAGCATCTCCTCGGCGGCGGCGATCGCGTCGCCCAAGCCGCCGTCATCGTCGTTCATCGCGGCGACTCGGGCGACGAAATCCTGCACCTCGCCCTGGCTGACCGCACCTTGGAACCCGTCGACCGGCTGGCCCTTCCAAAAGGCATAGACCGTCGGAATCGACTGGATACGAAGCTGGGCCGCGATCTGCTGGGCCTGGTCGACATCGACCTTTGCCATCCGGACGCGGCCCTTGGCGGCGGTCACTGCGGCTTCGAGTTGGGGCCCCAGCGTCTTGCAGGGCCCGCACCACGGTGCCCAGAAATCCACGATGACGGGGATCGTCTGGCTGGCATCGACCACGTCGGTCATGAAGGTGGCTTCGGTGACGTCCGAGATCAGGGGAACGTCGGCGGCGGTGTCGGGCTGACCGAATTCGAGCATGTCGCGGCTCCGGATGCGAAAGGGTTGGCGTCGATCTAGGCGCGGCCACGGGTCGGAGCAACCCGACGGGGCGCGATTCAGAGGTCGAACGTCGCCAGGACGGGCGCATGGTCCGACGGCTTGTCCCAGCCACGGACATGGCGCAGGACGCGGCTGGAATGGGCGGCGGAGGCGATGTCGGGCGTGGCCCAGACGTGATCGAGACGGCGGCCCTTGTCGGCGGCATCCCAGTCCTTCGCGCGGTAGGACCACCACGAATAGAGGTTTCCCTCGGGGATGTCCTTGCGGGTGATGTCGACCCAGGCGCCCGCATCCTGCGTCTGGGCCAGCGCCTCGACCTCGACGGGCGTGTGCGAGACGACTTTCAGAAGTTGCTTGTGGGACCAGACATCGTCCTCGCGGGGGGCGATGTTCAGATCGCCCACAAGGATCGATTTCGCCGGCCTGTCCGCATGGAACGCGTCACGCATGGACGCGAGGTAGTCGAGCTTCTGGCCGAATTTCACGTTCACCTCGCGGTCGGGGACGTCGCCGCCCGCAGGCACGTAAAAGTTGTGGATCGTGACCCCGTTCTCCAGCCGTCCGGCGATGTGGCGGGCATGTTCGAGGTCGGCATGGTCCTCGGCCCCGGCCTCCTCCATGGGGAGCTTCGAGAAGATCGCGACGCCGTTATAGCCCTTCTGCCCGCGCGCGACGCGCCAGCGATAGCCCAGCGCCTCGAACGCTTCGGTGGGGATCTTCTCGACGGGGGACTTGCACTCCTGCAGGCAGAGCACGTCGGGCGCCTCCTCCTCCATCAGGCGGGCGACGAGCCCTTCGCGCAGGCGGACCGAGTTGATGTTCCAGGTGGCGAGGGTGAAGGGCATGGGTCGCGCTCCGCTTTGATGTGGGAGGGTTTTGGCAGGGGGCGACGCGCAGGGCCACCCCCGGCCTCAGTCGATCGAGACCCGGCGCGTCAGCAGGCCGAGCGTTACCAGCGCGATGAGCCCCGCAACGGCGTAGGCCGAGAGGATCGTGCGCAGATCCGAGGCGGGCATCTCGCCGACATTCGTGGTTGAGGTCGCGGCCAGCCAGAGCGTCGCGGCGAAGAACAGCCGTCCGAGCAGGCTCTGGAGCGACAGGTAGGTCGCGCGGCTATCATTCGACAGGAGCGGCTGGATGCGGGCGAGGATGAAGGGCCGGGCGAGCGCGTCGGGGATCATCCGGCTGAGCAGGAAGAGGATCGCGAGCGGCCCCGTCGCCAGCGCCAGCGCCCCCGGAAGCGCAATCTGAAGCGCGAAGGCGGCCAGCAGCATCGCCGTCAGGCCGATCCGCGCCCGGATCGTCGGCGCGGCGAGCGAGACGAGAAGCGAGACGCCCATCATCGCCGCGGTGATTGCCCCGACGATGACCGGCGTTTCGGAGGCGAAGGCCGTGCCGGCGAGGGCCGCCTCGATGAAGGGCTGGCCGAAGACGAAGGGGACGTGGCTGAAGGCATACATGCAGACCGTCAGCGCGAAGAGCCATGCGAGGACCGGCGTCGTCAGCGAAACGCGCAGCGTCGAGAGGCGCGCGGCGGCCGTCGTCCGCGCGGGCGGTGCGTCGCGGAAGGCAAGCGAGACGCCGAGAAGGGCCGCGAAGGCCAGCGCCGACGCCCAGTAGGGCCAGCCGAGATCGAACCGGGCGATGGCGCCGCCCGCCAGCGCCGAGATCATCAGCCCCGCGAAGGATGCGCGCCAGCCGCGCAGCTCGTGCCGCTCGATCTCGTCCGCGCGCCCCTCGGCGGCAAGGCTTTCGTAGAGCAGCGACGAATCCGTGCCCGATGCGAAGGCCGCGTGGATGCCCAGCAGGACCTGCGCCGCGGCGAACCACCAGAAATCGCCGCCCAGCGCCTGCATCGTGGCCGTGGCGACGGCGGCGGCGGCCGCGACGATCAGCGTCCGGCGGCGGCCCCAATTGTCCGACAGCCATCCTGACGGCACCTCGAGCGCGGTCGTGGCCACGTCGTAGATCGCGTACATCAGGATCGCCTCGGCTGCCGAGAGCTCGGACTGGATGTAGAGGAACCACGCCGCCTGCCAGAAGATCAGGCTGCTTAGGAACTTGTAGACCGGGTAGAGACGGACGTTCCGCGTCACAGGCGCTCGGTCACGAAGCGGCGGAACGGCATCAGCGTCTCGAACGTGTCGGTCAGCGCCGCGACCAGCCCGTCGCCCGACGCGCGCCACCCGTCGGGCAGCGACCGCCCAAGCGCCAGCGACTTGCGCTTGAGCAGCGCGCCGTGGGGATGGTCGGGATCGTAGGGCTTCGGCACCCGCTTGAGCGGCTCCGGCCCGAAGCTCGACAGTGTGGCCCCGCTCTCGTCGATGATCTCGGCAAGCCGGTCGCCCCAGCGATCGACCATCGCGCGGTAGCGGGTCAGGCCGTCCTTGTCGAAACCGGGGGTTCCGCAGCCGACGAAGGTGCGGTCGGGCTCGACCCCGAAATAGAAGCTGGGTGCGGGGCCGTCCGTGTCTCCCGGCGCCCAGAGCATCGCGAGCATGGTCTTGTAGGGCGACTTGTCCTTGGAGAACCGCACGTCGCGATTGATCCGGAAGACCTTGCCGGCATGGGGCTCGCCCGTCATCCGCGACAGCTCCTCGGCCATGATTTCGGCCAGGAGCTTCGCCGGTCCCTCGATGTCGCGCTTCCACTCGGCCTTGCGCGGCTCGAACCAGTCGCGCGCGTTGTTTGCCGCGAGCGCTCCATAGAACGCCTGCGCCCGGTCGATGAAATCGGTGAAGCCATCGGACATGGGTTTACTCCTCGACGTACCGGACGGAAGGGTAGCGCAAGGAGCTGTCCGATGTCCCTGTCCCTGATCCGCGACAATCGAAATTATCGCTGGCTGATTTCGGCGGCGGGCCTGTCGAACCTGGGCGACGGGGTCTCGGCACTGGCCTTCCCGTGGCTCGCCTCGCTCATCACGCGCGATCCGCTGCTGATCTCGCTGACGGCGGTTGCGACGCGCCTGCCGTGGCTTCTGCTGGTGCTTCCGGCAGGGGTCTGGACCGACCGGGTGGACCGGCGCGCGCTGATGATCCGGGCCGACCTGTTCCGCTGCCTTCTGACCTTCGGGATCGTGGCCATGGTGATCGCGGCCCCGCCCCCCGTGGCGTCCGAGGGCGTGGCGATCGCCGGGCTGTGCGCTGTGGCATTCCTTCTGGGCGCGGCCGAGGTGCTGCGCGACAACGCCGCGCAGACGGTCTTGCCCGCCGTGGTGAACGCCGCGGATCTCGAGGCGGCGAACGGTCAGATCTGGTCGCTGGAGCGGGTCATGGGCCATTTCGTCGGCCCGCCGCTGGCCGGTGTCCTGATCGCGCTGGCCCTGCCGGTGCCCTTCGCCTTCGACGCGCTGACCTTCGCGGGGGCGGCGGCGCTCGTCTGGCTGATGGTGATCCCGGCGCGCACCGCACGGCCCCGGACCGGGTTCTGGCGCGAGCTGAAGGCCGGCCTTGCGTGGATCTGGGGCCATGTCGTGATCTGGCGCCTGGCGATCATGCTGGGCCTCATCAACGCGGTGGCGATGGCGTCCCTGACGATGCTCGTTCTCTTCAGTCAGGACGTCCTCGGGCTCGGGGCGCTGGGGCATGGCCTCCTGCTGACGGCGGGTGCCGTCGGGGGTGTCATCGGCGGCCTCGGCGCGCCCCGCCTGGCCCGTCGTCTGGGCGGGACGCGAAGCCTGCGCGTGGCGATGGTGATCTTCACGCTGGCCTACGCGCTGATCGGTCTGGCCGATGCCGCGTGGCTGGTGGCGCTGGCGCTATTCTCCGAGGCGCTGGGCGGGATGCTCTGGAACGTCGTCACCGTCAGCTACCGGCAGCGGACGATCCCCGACGACCTGCTGGGCCGCGTCAACAGCGTCTACCGCTTCTTCGGCTGGGGCATGATGCCGCTGGGCGCGTTGGCCGGCGGGGCCGCCGTCGCATGGCTCGAGCCGTCACTGGGGCGAGAGGCGGCGCTGCGCGTGCCGTATCTCGCCGGGGCGGGGGTCATCGCGGTTCTGGGCCTCGCAGCGCTCTTGGTGCTGCGCCTGCCGGATCGGGATCCGGCGTAACCACCGATCTCAGGGCGCTGGTGCCGCTGCTGCTTGCGGCGGCGCTCCTTCTGGCGGGCAACGGGCTGCAGGGCACCCTCGTGGCGCTGCGCGCCTCCGAAGCCGGGTTCTCGACGCTGACGATCGGCCTGATCGGCGCGATCTATTTCTCCGGGTTCCTTGCCGCCTGCTTTGCCGCGCCGGCCATGATCCGCGCCGTGGGCCATGTGCGGGTCTTCGCCGCGCTGGCCTCGGTCGCGGGGGTCGGCACGCTCCTCCTCGTGCTGGCGGTCGACCCGTGGGTCTGGGGCGCGGTGCGCTTCGTCATGGGGTTCTGCTTCTCGGGATTGTTCGTCGTCATCGAAAGCTGGCTCAACCAGTCGGCCGGTCCGGGCGAGCGCGGCCGCGTCCTGTCGATCTACCGCATCGTCGACCTGAGCGCGGTGACGGGCGGCCAGTTCCTCCTGCCGATCTTCGGCGTGGCCGGGTTCGAGATCTTCGCGGTGACGGCGATCCTCTTCGGCCTGTCGCTCCTGCCGGTGGCGCTGTCGAACACGTCGCGCCCGACGCCGCCGCAGGCCTTCCGCTTCGATCCAGCCGGACTCTGGCGGCTGTCGCGGGTGGCCGCGCTTGGGGCCCTGTCGATCGGGCTGACGACGAGCGCGTTCCGCATGATCGGGCCGCTTTACGGGATCGAGCTGGGGTTCGATGCCGGACAGGTCGCGCTCTTCATGAATGCCGGGATCGCGGGTGGCGCGGTGCTACAACTGCCGCTGGGCCTGCTGTCGGACCGCGTCGACCGACGGTTGGCGCTTCTCGTGGCGACCTGCGGCGCAGTCGGGGCGGGGCTGGTGCTGAACACGGTCTCGTCGCCGGTGGCGGTCTATGCGGGTGCCTTCGCCTTCGGCGCCTTCGCGCTGCCGCTCTATTCGCTGGCGGCGGCGCATGCGAACGACCGGGCGGGTCCCGCATCGGATTTCGTGGCGATCTCGGCGGGACTGATCTTCTTCTATTCGGTCGGTGCAATCGCGGGCCCGCTCGGGGCCGCCGTCCTGATCGAGGCGTTCGGGCCGCAGGCGCTCTTCGGCTACACGAGTGCGGTGCATGGACTGATGGCGGTGCTGACCGCCCTGCAGATGTGGCGGCGCGACGCGGTGCCGCGCGCGGGTCGCGGTCGCGTCGAAGGCCTGCTGCGCACGTCGCCCGCCATATTCGGCCTGGCCAAGCGGTCGGGGCGACGAAAAAAATAGGCCGGACACGAAGGTCCGGCCGAGTCCAACAGGGAGGTGCGCCCTAGTCACGTACCGGGGACGCGTCCGGCATGTCTTAACGTTAGAACCGGGATCGGGTTAACGTAAGGTTAATTTAGCTGAATTGCCCGATCGCCGCGGGGTTGTGTCCGCGGCGACACGGGGGACAAGTCAGGCCATCAGCCGGTATCCACCGCTTTCGGTGACCAGCAGACGGGCGTTCGAGGGGTCCGGTTCGATCTTCTGGCGCAACCGGTAGATATGGGTTTCGAGCGTGTGGGTGGTCACCCCGGCATTGTAGCCCCAGACCTCGTGCAGGAGCACGTCGCGGGCCACCGTGCCGTCGCCCGAACGGTAGAGGAACTTGAGGATATTCGTCTCCTTCTCGGTCAGGCGGATCTTCTTGTCGTCCTCGGTCACCAGCATCTTCTGAGCGGGCTTGAACGTGTACGGCCCCAGCGTGAAGATCGCGTCCTCGGACTGCTCGTGGGTGCGAAGCTGGGCGCGGATGCGGGCCAGAAGAACGGGAAACTTGAACGGTTTGGTCACGTAGTCGTTGGCGCCCGCGTCGAGGCCCAGGATGGTGTCCGCGTCGCTGTCATGGCCGGTCAGCATCACGACGGGGCATTTGACGCCGGATTTGCGCATCAGGCGGCAGAGCTCGCGCCCATCGGTGTCGGGCAGGCCGACATCGAGCACGACGAGGTCGTAGGGCTGTTCCTTGGCGCGCGACATGCCGGTGGCGCCCGAGTCGGCTTCGAAGACGTCGAAATCCTCGGTCATCACCAGTTGCTCGGCCAGCGCGTCGCGCAGGTCATCATCGTCGTCCACCAGCAGGATCTTCTTCAGGTTCGCCATCGTTCGCCTCCATCTGTTGGGCCGAACCTGCCCGCGACGGTCGCCTGCGCCAAGGGTCCGCGCGCGCATCTCACGCGCCGCTCACGCCGACGTGTCGCCAAGCGCGGAATTGTTTCATATGTGGATGGCCGCGCGGGCCGCTCCGCGCGATTTGTTACAGGATCCGCCGCGCGATGTTGCTCCCGACCCCGTCCGAACTGGCCGCCCGCGCGCGCGCAGACCTGCGGGTCGGCCTTCCGGTGGCCATCGGTGGCGTGGTCTTGGCCTCGGTCGAGACCCTGTCGGGCGAGCGGTTGGCGGCGATGGCCGCGGCGGGCCCGCTCGTCCTGGCCGTGACCGCGCGGCGGGCCGAGACGCTTCGGGCGCGGGCCTATGACGGCGACCTGGCACGGATCTCGGTGCCGCCGGGCGCGGATGCCGCGTGGCTGCGGGCGGTGGCCGACCCGGCGCGCGACCTTCACGCGCCGATGAAGGGGCCGCTCGTCACCCGTCGGGACGACGCGGCAGGCCCTTGGCGCGACGGCTTGCGTTTGGCCAAGGGGGCCGAACTTCTGCCCGCGGTCGTGGGAGTCGAGATGCCCCCGCCCGAGGGGATCACCGTCCTGTCCGTGGGTGCGGTCATCGGCCATGACCCGGCCCCCCGCGCCGTCGCGGCGGCGCGCGTTCCGCTTGAAGTTCATCGGGCGGGACGCGTCCATGTCTTCCGCGAGCGGGGCGGCGGCACCGAGCATTCGGCGGTCGAGATCGGCCAGGTCGACCGCGCCGCCCCGGTCCTCGTGCGTCTGCATTCGGCCTGCTTCACCGGCGACGTGCTGGGCTCGGTCAAGTGCGATTGCGGCCCGCAGCTCCATGCCGCGCTGGAGGCGATCGCGCGCGAGAGTGGAATTCTGCTCTATCTTCAACAGGAAGGGCGGGGCATCGGGCTGGCCAACAAGATGCGCGCCTACGACCTGCAGGACCAGGGCTTCGACACGGTTGAGGCCAATCACCGGTTGGGCTTCGAGGATGACGAGCGCGATCTGCGCCTGGGGGCGGGGCTGCTGCGGCAGATGGGCGTCGCGCGGATCCGGCTGATGACGAATAATCCGCGCAAGATCGACGTGCTGCGTGCAGAGGGGATCGAGGTCGTGGAACGCGTGCCGCTTCGGGTCGGACGCCGGGCCGAGAACGCGGGTTACCTCGATGTGAAGCGCGCGAAATCCGGACACCTGGAATGAGCGTTGCGCGCCATCGCGGATGGCCCGCCCGGCGGGCCGCCGCAGGGGGCATCGAGCCCCCCGCGGCGGCGGTCTCCGACGGAGGTATTTCGGGCCAGAGGATGATCGGGCCCGCCGATCTGGTGGTGCGGCCTGGAGGGGTCCGGTTCGCGGGCGTGACGTTTCCCTGTTCCCTGGGGCGAGGCGGGATCCGCGCCGACAAGCGCGAAGGCGACGGGGCGACGCCCGCAGGTGTGCATCGCATCGTCGGGATGCTCTGGCGCGCCGACCGGATGGCGCGGCCCGCGGGTTGGGCGGTGCCGATCGGGCCGCGCGACCTCTGGTGCGACGATGCGGGGCATCCGGCCTACAATCGGCCGGTGCGCGCGCCGTTCGCGCGGTCTGCCGAACGGCTGCGGCGGGCCGATCCGCTCTATGACCTCGTACTGCTGACGGATTGGAACTGGCCCGCGGCCCGGCCGGGGCAGGGCAGCGCCATCTTCCTGCATCGCTGGCGCAGGCCCGGCGCGCCGACCGAGGGCTGCGTCGCCTTCGACCCGGCGGACCTGGCTTGGATCGCCCGGCGCGTCGTGCCCGGAACGCGGGTGATCGTCGAAGGCTAGGCCGGAACCCGGTCGCCGAAGATCGCGCTGCCCACGCGGATATGTGTCGCGCCCAACGCGATGGCCTGTTCGAAATCGGCGGACATGCCCATGCTGAGCCCTGCCACCCCGTTGCGCGCGGCGATCTTGGCCAGAAGCGCGAAATGCAGGGACGGCGTCTCCTCGGCGGGGGGGATGCACATCAGTCCCGCGATGGGCAGGTCCATGGCGCGCACGTCGCGGATGAAGGCATCGGCCTCGCGCGGGGGGATGCCGGCCTTCTGGTCCTCCTCACCGGTGTTCACCTGCAGGAAGAGGGCGGGGCAGGTGCCGGTGTCCTGCGCGATATCGGCGATGCGGCGGGCGATCTTGGGACGATCGACCGAATGGATCGCGTGAAAGAGCTCCATCGCGGCCCGGACCTTGTTGGATTGGAGCGGCCCGAGAAGATGCAGCTCGGTGCCCGGATGAGCGTCGAGCCAGGCGGGCCACTTGCCCTGCGCCTCCTGGACGCGGTTTTCGCCGAAGGATCGATGGCCTGCGGCCAGCACGGCCTCGACACGCTCGGGCGGCTGGACCTTCGAGACCGCGATGAGCGTCACTTCGGCGGGCGAGCGGTCGGCCTTGGCACAGGCGGCGTCGATGCGGGCGGTGATCTGGGGCAGGGACATGTGCGGCCTCCGGAGGGATGGACCGGTCATGCCAAACGAAGAAGGGCGGGCACAAGGCCCGCCCTTCCCGACTTGTGATCCGTTAGGATCAGAAGTTCATGCGCACACCGAAGGAGACGGTGTCGTTGTCGACGTTGATCGCCGGGGCGAGGGCGCCGCCGGAAACTTCCGAGTGGCCGTAGCCCAGCTGGATGATCGCGCCACCGCCGAGGTCGTAGTTGGCGGCGATGCCGTAGCCTTCGGCTTCCGGACCAGCGTCGTGGTCGTACTTGCCGTAGTTGACGCCAACCGAGATCGCACCGGTGGTGTAACCCACGCCGACGCCGATGTGATCGGTGTCGAAGCCGTTGGTCAGGATGCGACCGCCGACGACCGTGGTCGCAGCGATGGTGTCCGGCACGCCGAGCGCGTCATCGAGACCGGTCGTCGCAGCCGAAGCAGCCGTCGCCGCGGTGCCGCCGAACGGGAAGTGGTTCTCGTAGGACATGTACGACAGGCCAGCCTGCCAACCGCCGGCGAAGCTCGAGTTGATCGAGAGGCCGTAGGTGTCGAGGTCGATGTCGCCCGCGCCCAGGTTGACCGAAGCCGTCTGGAAACCAGCGCCCAGGCCGAGCTCGGCACCGCCGAAGTCGAGCTGGTAGGTCATACCAAGACCGAACACGTCGTCGGTGTCGACGATGTCGGCGCTGGCGGCGTTCGGATACTGGGTGTCGTCCAGTTCGGCCGAGACCGCGATCCCGAAGTCACCGAAGGAGTAGTCGTAGCGGACGATCTGACCGTCATACAGGCCGTCGAGGCCGGCATTGCCGTTGAAGCCCGTATGGGCCGTCTCGGCGTCGTCGATCGAACCCGCGGCGAAGTTGACTTCCTGCAGGGCCCAGTCAAGGGCACCGTCGGTGTCACCGGCGGTCAGGGTGCCGAAGGCGCCCGAGATGAAGATCGTCTCGCCGCCCTGGGTGGCGTCGCCGAACGCGTCGTTGTCGTTCGACTCGTCGAGGTCGATCGTGGCACCGAAGGTCAGGCCGCCATCGGTTTCGCCGGCCATCGTGAAGGTCACGTCGATGTCGGTGAAGAAGCCCACGTCGGTGTTGGCGGCAACGGCGGTGCCGGGACCGTAGGTGAAGCCACCCGCGTCGCGGATACCCATTTCGGCGTTACCGGAGATGGTGACATCGGCCGCGGCGACGCCCGTCAGGGCGACCAGTGCGGTGGATGCAAAGAGAACTTTTTTCATAGTTTTCCCTCTAGATTTCGTTCGTCCCCACCACGGGAATCGCGTTGGGCGTGGTTGTCGTTTCTACCATCGGCCCCCGCGCTGCAAGGAAGCCCCTGAAGGCCCGCCGGATTTCGCCCTTTTACCGGTGCGGTTCTGCCACAGTGGGGGCAGGGGTGCCCAAGTTGGAACAAACTCGACCCCGGAGCGTGGCCCGAAGGGCGCAGGATACCTTGTCCGAGGACGCGCATCCGGGGTAGGCAGGGCGCGAAAGATCGAAGGGGACGACAGATGCGGGCGAAGACCGTGCGAAATTGGGTCGTGGGCATGACGCTCGCCGGGGTTCTCGCCGGGTGCGGCAATGGCACGTTGTTCGGCCAGACCCGCGCCGAGCGGATCGCGGCGCAGGACAATCCGGCCGACCGTGCGAGCGAGGGGCGTCAGGTGACCTCCCAGCAGTCGTCCGTGTTCGACCTCTTCAACAACCGGGACGACCCGAACGTCACGCTCGAGGTGAACCGTTACCTCTGGGCCGCGTCGCTCGACGTGCTGTCCTTCATGCCGGTGCAGAACGCGGATCCGTTCTCGGGCGTGATCCAGTTCGGCTACGGCACCCCGCCGGGCGGCGGGCGCGCCTACCAGGCGACCGTCTACGTGCAGGACCCCGCGCTCGACGCGCGCAGCCTGAACGTCGCGCTGCGGACGCGGGGCGGCACCGTCAATCGCGAGACCCAGCGTGCCATCGAGGACGCGATCCTGACCCGGGCCCGGCAGCTGCGCATCCGCGACAGCAACCTCTGAGGCCCCCTCGCGCGGCCCGCGACCCGGGCACGCGACACGGAACAGACATCCGCGCCCGGCGCCCGCGTGGTCCGGGCGCCTGCATGACGGGATGCGAGATGAGCTACGACAGCACCGAGATCGAGGCGAAGTGGCAGGCGGCCTGGGATAAGGCCGACCTGTTCCGCGCCACCCGGAGCGACAAGCCGAAATACTACGTGCTCGAGATGTTCCCCTATCCGTCGGGGCGCATCCATATCGGGCACGTCCGCAACTACGCGATGGGCGACGTCGTGGCGCGCTACAAGGCCGCGCGCGGCTTCAGCGTGCTGCATCCGATGGGCTGGGACGCCTTCGGGATGCCGGCAGAGAATGCCGCGATGGCGTCGGGCGGGCATCCGAAGACCTGGACCTACGACAATATCGACGTGATGCGCGGTCAGATGAAGCCGCTGGGCCTCTCGATCGACTGGAGCCGCGAGTTCGCGACCTGCGATCCCGAGTATTACGGCCAGCAGCAAGCGCTGTTCCTCGACATGCTCGACGCAGGGCTGGTCTATCGCAAGCCCGCGGTCGTGAACTGGGACCCGGTCGACATGACGGTCCTGGCCAACGAGCAGGTGATCGACGGCAAGGGATGGCGCTCGGGCGCCGAGGTCGAGCGCAAGGAGCTGACGCAATGGGCCTTCGCGATTTCGTCGATGGCCGAGGACCTGCTGGCCGGGCTGGACCGGCTGCAGGACTGGCCCGACAAGGTGCGGCTGATGCAGGAGAACTGGATCGGCAAGTCGCGCGGACTCGAGATGACCTTCGCGCTGTCCGTGCCCGCGCATGGCCATGACGGGATCGAAATCTACACCACGCGGCCCGACACGCTGCGCGGCGCGTCCTTCATCGCCATCGCGCCCGAGCATCCGCTGGCCCGCGCGCTGGCGGCCGACGATGCCGATCTGGCGGCCTTCGCCGTGGATGTCCGTCGGGGCGGAACGACCGAGGAGGCATTGGAAAAGGCCGAAAAGCGCGGCTACGACACCGGCCTCACCGTCGAGAACCCGTTGGGTGGAATGCTTCCCGTCTGGGTCGCGAATTTCGTTCTGATGGATTACGGCACCGGCGCGATCTTCGGGTGCCCCGCGCACGATCAGCGCGATCTGGACTTCGCGCGGAAATACGATCTGGCCGTGATCGACACCTTCGTGGCGCTCGATGACGGGTCGCCCGTCGCGGACGAGGCCTTTGTGCCGCCCAAGACCGAGGCGGTGCGCTGGATCGATCAGCCCGCTGGTATCGATGTCGCCACCGGCCAGGAGGCCATCGACGCAACCATCGACTGGGCCGAGGCGCAGGGGATCGGGCGTGGCCGCGTCCAATATCGCCTGCGCGACTGGGGCCTGAGCCGTCAGCGCTATTGGGGCTGTCCGATCCCGGTGGTGCATTGCGACACCTGCGGCGTGGTGCCCGAAAAGAAAGAGAACCTGCCCGTCGAGCTACCCGATGATGTCAGCTTCGATGTGCCCGGCAATCCGCTCGACCGCCATCCGACATGGCGCGACGTGGCCTGCCCGTCCTGTGGCGCGGCGGCGAAGCGCGAGACCGACACGATGGACACCTTCGTGGATTCCTCGTGGTACTACGCGCGCTTCACCGCGCCCCGCGCCGATACGCCGACCGTCGCCGAAGACGTCGCCTACTGGATGAATGTCGACCAGTATATCGGCGGGGTCGAGCACGCGATCCTGCACCTCCTCTACAGCCGCTTCTTCGCTCGCGCGATGGTCCGGACCGGGCACCTGCCGCAGGGCACCGAAGAGCCGTTCGACGCGCTCTTCACGCAAGGGATGGTCACCCATCCGGCCTATGTGAGTTACCAGCCGTACAAGATTGTCGGAAAGGCCACGGGAGACGGCATTCCTTCCTCGGGGCCGCCTGACCCATCGGAGACTGCGCGCTTCAAAACGTACCACTTTCCGGAGGAAGTCGACCTCAAGACGAAGACGCTCCGAGAAACCGGCGAGCCCATCGAGATCCTGCCCGCGATCAAGATGTCCAAGTCGAAGAAGAACGTCGTCGATCCGATGGACATCATCGCGCAATACGGCGCCGACACGGCCCGCTGGTTCGTCTTGTCCGACAGCCCGCCGGAACGTGATTTCGAATGGACGCCCGAGGGCGCCGAGGCGGTACACAAGCATCTGCGCCGGGTGCATCGGCTGGCCGAGGACATCGCGCGCGCCGATCGGCCGAGCGGTCCCGCGGATGCCGATCTGCACCGCGCGACCGCGAGGGCGATCCAGGAGGTGACCGAGGGGATCGACGGCTTCGCGTTCAACAAGTCGGTCGCCAAGCTCTACGAGTTCACAAACACGCTGAACCGCTCGGATGCGGGTGCCGAGGCGCGGCGCACGGCGATGCGGGTGCTGGCGCAGTTGATGGCCCCGATGACGCCGCACCTGGCCGATGAGGTCTGGCGCATGGCGGGTGGCGAGGGCTTCGTGATCGAGGCCGAATGGCCGGTCGCGGACCCGGCGCTTCTGGTCGACGACACGGTGACGCTGCCGATCCAGGTCAACGGCAAGAAGCGGTCCGAGGTCGTCGTGCCCAAGGACATGGCCAAGGACGCCATTGAGGCGCTGGTGCTGGAGGATGAGGCGGTGCGTCGTATGCTCGACGGCGCGGTGCCGAAAAAGCTGATCGTTGTGCCGGGACGGATCGTCAATGTCGTGGTCTAGGCGCGCCATCTTCGCCGCATCGCTCGGCGCCCTGCTGTCGGGTTGCGGCTTCACGGCGGTCTATGGGCCGGCGGGGGGCGGCACGGCCCTGCGCGGCGCGATCCTCGCGACCGAGCCCGATACCGATTTCGCCTTCGCCTTCGTGCGCCAGTTCGAGGAACGGCTGGGGCTGCCGGATGCGCCGCGCTGGACCCTCGACTATGTCTTCACCGCCGAGGAGGTCGCGCTGGCCATCGACGGGTCGAACAATATCACGCGGTTCAACCTCGAAGGCGCGCTGCGCTGGACGCTGTCTCCCACCGGCTCGGACGTGGTGTTGCTGCAGGGGACGGAACGCAGCTTCACCGCCTATTCCGCCAGCGGATCGACCATTTCGACCCTCGCCTCCGAACGCGATGCCGAGCGGCGGCTGGCGGTGATCCTGGCCGACAAGGTGGTGGCGCGGCTTCTGGCCGAGGCGCCGCTGCCCGCGACCCCGTGAACCTGCGGGGCGCGCAGGCCACGCGCTTCTTCACGACGCCCGATCCCACCACGGCGGGCGCTTTGATCTATGGCGGCGACGCCATGCGGGTCGCGTTGAAGCGGCAGGAGCTGATCGCCAATCTCGCGGGTCCGACCGCTGACGAGGAAATGCGCCTGACCCGCATGTCGGGGGCCGAGGCCAAGGCCGATCCCACCGCCGTGACCGACGCGCTGAAGGCCGTGGGTTTCTTTCCGGGCCCGCGCGTCGTCTTCGTCGACAGCGTCACCGAGGTGCAGGCCGCACCGGTGATCGCGGCATTGGCGGACTGGGCGGCGGGCGATGCCGCGCTGGTCGTGACCGGCGGGGCGCTGAAGAAGACCTCGAAGTTGCGGAAAGCGTTCGAGGGGCATGCCAAGTCGGTGGCGGTCGGGCTCTATGACGATCCGATGTCGCGCGAGGAGATCGAGGCCGCCATCGCCGCCGAGGGCCTCACGCTCGACGCGGACGCGCGGCGCGATATCGACGCGCTGGCGCTGGCGCTCGATCCCGGCGACTTCCGCCAGACGCTGACGAAGCTCGCGCTCTATGCCGGGGGCGAGACCGTCGGCTGCGAAGCGGTCGGTCTGATGGCGCCCGCCACAATCGACGCCGAGACCGACGAGGTGATCGCCGCCGCCGCGGACGGGCGCGCGGGCGCGATCGGCCCGCTGATGCAGCGCCTCGGCGGGCAGGGGGTCGCAGCGGTGACGTTGGTGATCTTCGCCACCCGGCATTTTCAGCAACTGCATGCGGCGGCGGTCGGCGGCGGCGTGGGCAACCTGCGCCCGCCGGTCTTCGGGCCGCGCCGTGACGCGATGGACCGGCAGGTCCGCGCCTGGGGGGCGGCCCGGCTCGAGACGGCGCTTGCGCTGCTGATGGAGACCGACCTGACGCTGCGGTCCGCCTCGCGCGCGCCGGCCCTCGCGGTGATGGAGCGGGCCCTGATCCGGCTTGCGATGATGGCGCGGACCTGACCTTTGCCCTAGGTTCCCGGTTCAGGGGCGGGGAGGATCGCGATGTATCGATTGTACGGGCAGGTGAAGAGCCGGGCGATGCGCCCGCTCTGGCTTCTGGAGGAACTGGGCGAGACCTTCGATTTCGTCGGAACGGACCCCCGGTCGCCCGAAGCCTTCGCGGTCTCGCCGTTGGGCAAGATCCCGGTGCTCGAGACCGATGACGGGCTGCTGTTCGATTCCGTCGCGATGATGACGATGCTCGCCGACCGCGCGGGCCGCTTCACGCATCCGGCGGGCAGCTACGAACGCGGGCGGCAGGATGCCCTGACCAACACGATCAACGAGACCTTCGACGCCGTGCTCTGGGCCTATGCCAAGCACAGCTTCATCCTGCCCGAGGATCAGCGCGTGCCGGCCGTGAAGGACAGCCTGCGCTGGCAGTTCGGGCGCTACGGCGCCGTCATGGCCGACCTTCTGGGCGACGGGCCGTACCTGATGGGCGAGGAGCCCGTGATCCCCGACATTCTCTTGGCGCATTGCTGCGGCTGGGCGGCGGGCCTCAAGTTCGACCTGCCCGACGCATTGCGGGCGCATATGAACACGATGCGGGCACGCCCCGCCTTCCGGAGGGCGATCGCGCATGGCTGATATCGGGATCTGGGGCCTCGGCTCCATGGGAATGGGGATGGCGCAGTCGCTGCTGCGCGCCGGGCACCGCGTCGCGGGCCATGACGTGCGGCCGGGCGTGACGCTCGACGGGGGGACGCCGCTCGCGCCCGATGCGATGTCGACGGCCGTCCTTGTGGTGCTGAACGCGGCACAGACCGAGGAGGTGCTCTTCGGGACGTCGGGCATCGCGGACTCGCTGGCCGAGGGGGCGGTCGTGATCGCCTGCGCCACGGTCCCGCCGGCCTTCGCCCGCGACATGGCGGAGCGCTGTTCTGCGATTGGACTGCACTATCTCGACGCGCCGATCTCGGGCGGGGCCGCCAAGGCGGCGACCGGGCAACTCTCGATCATGGCCTCGGGCAGTGCGCCGGCCTTCGCCGCCGCGCGGCCCGCGCTCGACGCAATGGCCGAGACGGTGTTCGAGCTGGGCGAGGCCGGTGCCGGATCGGCCATGAAGGCGGTCAACCAGATGCTGGCGGGGACGCATATCGCCGCCATGGCCGAGGCGATGGTCTTCGGCATGACGCAAGGGGTCAGTCCGGCCCAGTTCATGGAGGTGATCCCGTCCTGCGCGGGCACGTCCTGGATGCTCGAAAACCGCGGCCCGCATATCCGGGACGGCGACTACACCCCCCGCTCGGCGGTGCCGATCTGGCTGAAGGATCTCGGGATCGTAGGCGAGATCGCGGCGGCGGCGGGGATCGAGATGCCGCTGACGGAGACCGCGCTCTCGCGGTTCCGTGACGCGGCGGCGCTGGGCCTCTCGGACGAGGACGACGCCGCGGTCGCCAAGGTGTATGCGCGCCAGGCCGGGCTCGATCTGCCATGAGCGCCGAGGCGCGCCTGCGCGAGACGATCTGCATGCTGGCCCGGTCGCTTTATGACCGGGGACTGACCCACGGGTCGACCGGCAATATCTCGGCCCGGACCGAGGATGGCGGGCTTCTCGTCTCGCCCACCGGGACCAGCTTCGGGCGGCTCGATCCGGGGCGCCTCGCGCGCTTCGATGCGGGCGGCGCCCATGTCGGCGGCGACCGCCCGACCAAGGAAATGCCGCTCCATTCGGCCTTCTACGACACGCGAAGCACCGCCGGGGCGGTCGTGCATCTGCATTCCTGTCACTCCGTCGCGCTGTCGATGTTAGCCGAGCCGGGCGAGCCGTTCCTGCCGCCGCTGACGCCCTATGGCATCATGCAGCTGGGGCGCGTCGAGCTGTTGCCGTTCTTCATGCCGGGCGATCCGGCGATGGGCGATGCGGTGCGGGGGCTGGCGGGCAAGCGGTCGGCGGTGATGCTGGCCAATCACGGACCGGTGGTTGCGGGCCGCGACATCGAGGCCGCCTGCAACGCCATCGAGGAGTTGGAGGCGACGGCGAAGCTGGCCCTCCTGACGCGCGGGATGGGGCCACGGGGCCTCGATGACGACCAGGTGCGCGACGTCGTGACCAAGTTCGAAGTGGAGTGGGACGCATGAGGTTTTCGGCCAATCTGGGATTTCTCTGGACCGATCTCACGCTGCCGGACGCGATCCGGGCGGCCAAGGCCGCGGGGTTCGACGCGGTCGAGCTGCATTGGCCCTATGATACGCCCGCCGCCGAGACCCGCGCGGCACTCGAGGAGACGGGGCTGCCTTGCCTGGGGCTGAACACGCGGAACGGGACGACGAACGGGCTGGGCGCGCTTCCGGGTCGCGAGGCGGAGGCCAAGGCGGCTATCGACGAGGCTGTCACTTACGCGCGGGAGATCGGCGCGGGCGCGGTCCACGCGATGGCCGGGTTCGCCGAGGGTCGGGCGGCGGACGCGACCTTTCGCGAAACGCTCGCCTATGCCTGTGACGCGGCCCCCGATCTGACGATCCTGATCGAGCCGCTGAACCGCCACGACGCGCCGGGCTACTTCCTGACGACGACGGGGCAGGCGGTCGTTCTGATCGACGCGCTGGCGAAAGCGAACCTGAAGCTGATGTTCGACTGCTATCATGTGCAGATCATGGAGGGCGACCTGACCCGCCGCTTCGGCGAGGTTCGGGATGTCGTGGGCCATGTCCAGTTCGCGGGCGTACCCGCACGCGGCCGCCCGGACGAGGGCGAGATCGCCTATGACCGTCTCCTGCCCGCGCTGGACTGGGGCGGGCCATTCGGGGCCGAGTACAAACCCGGCGGCGACACCGGTGCGACCCTGGACTGGCTGCGCGGCTGGCCGCGGTAGTCGGACCGCCCAAGGGCGGTCCGACCCCGGGGGGGGGGGGGGCCCCCCCCCCCCGCGGGGGGGGCCGCGGGGGGGGGGGGGGGGGGGCGCCGGGGGCGGGGGCGGGGGGGGGGGGTAGGCCCCACCCCCCCCCCCGCCGCCGTAAGG
>NZ_CANNEZ010000004.1 GCF_947503795.1 uncultured Jannaschia sp.
GCCCTGCCCATCGTCCTGGGCCAGATGGCGATCCTTTTCGCGCTGGAGCGCGAGGGGCACCTGCGGGTCTGCCGCAGCGTGGCCGACATCCGCGCCGCGACCGCCGACGGCATCATGGCCGCGATCCTGCATATCGAGGGCGCCGAGGCGATCGACGCGGATCTCCATGCGCTCGACGTGTTCCACGCCGCCGGGCTGCGCTCGCTCGGGCCCGTCTGGTCGCGCCCGACGATCTTCGGCCACGGCGTCCCGTTCCGCTTCCCGTCCACGCCCGATACCGGGCCGGGCCTCACCGATCACGGGCTCCGGCTGGTGCGGCGCTGCGACGAGCTCGGGATCATGCTCGATCTCAGTCACCTCAACGAGGCGGGCTTCTGGGACGTCGCGCGTCATTCCACGAAGCCCCTCGTCGCGACCCATTCCAACGCCCACGCGCTCTGCACGCATTCGCGCAACCTGACGGACCGGCAGCTCGATGCCATCCGCGACAGCGACGGCATGGTCGGGCTGAACTTCGCGGTGTCCTTCCTGCGCGAGGACGGGCGCAAGATCGCCGACACGCCGGTCGAGACCATGCTGCGCCATCTCGACCACCTGATCGCGCGGCTGGGCGAGGACCGGGTGGGGCTCGGGTCCGACTATGACGGGGCCGTGGTGCCCGACGCGCTGCGGGACGTCTCGACGCTGCCGCTGCTGCGACGCGCGATGCGCGACCACCACTACGGCGAGGCGCTTATCGAGAAGATCTGCCACGGCAACTGGCTGCGGCTTCTGGAGCGGAATTGGGGCGGC